>JAHIVC010000088.1 GCA_018816945.1 Bacteroidota bacterium
CGCATCTTAGCTGTAATATGCTGACTCCTGAACAAGCACATTTAACATCAGGAAAACTAAAAAGAAGATGGAAAAACTATTATAAAAAATCAGTAACTTTAAATGTTTAATCTGTAAACTTTTTTTAGGACGACACACCCCAAATCACAACGCCATCCCAAACCATTGTGCTTGGCAATTCGTCAAGTAGGGCAATATCCTCAAGAGGATGTCCTCCCTTAAAGAGGAAAACGGTTTGTAATTAAGAATAAGTTCATATTAGCAACCAGCATAAATTGGAATACTGTTTTTTCTAATTTTACATCTTCTTGATCAGATTTCTATTTATTAAATTGATTGTTTGTGGAAAGGCGAAAATTTATAAAAATTAGTGCATTGGGTTCTGGTGGAATAATTGCGGGTAAATCCTTGCTCGCTAAACTGATGACTTCGGAACAAATCAAGAAACTTGCCTCCACATTTTCGGGAGACGAAAAAATGGTTCGGGTAGGGTGTCCTTCGCACAATTGCGGTGGCAGATGTTTGCTAAAAGTTTATGTTAAAGAGGGCGTCATCACCCGAATTGAAACGGATGATCGTCCCGGAGATGATATCAGTGATCCGCAATTAAGGGCCTGTATTCGTGGTCGTGGTTACCGTCCACGTCAGAATCATGTGGATCGTTTAAAATATCCAATGAAAAGGGTTGGAAAGCGGGGAGAGGGGAAATTTGAACGTATTAGCTGGGACGAAGCTACGAATCTGATGGCTGAAAATATCAATCGAATTAAAGAGAAATACGGCAATGAAGCTTTATATATTCCATACGGAACGGGTGGATATAATCAAACTTGCGGAAAATGGCCTGCCGATCGATTACTTAATATGTACGGTGGTGCGCTTGGTTACTACAATTCGTATAGTTGGGCGTGCATTAATCAGGCTACACCAACAGTTTATGGAACCAGGGTCACCGGAAATCAGCGTCAGGACTGGCTCAACTGCAAATACATATTAATGTGGGGATGGAATCCTGCCGAGCTGCGAGACGGAACAAATACGGAATATTTTTTGCGTAAGGCCCGCGAAAATGGAGCAAAACTGGTTTGCATTGATCCACGGATGACCATGAGTGCGGTTTCGCTGGCTGATGAATGGATTCCAATTCGTCCGGGAACTGATATGGCCATGATGAGTGCGATGGCTTATGTGATGATAACGGAAGATTTATTGGATAAGCATTTTATCTCCAAATATTGCATTGGTTTTGATGAAAATCAAATGCCGGAAGGTTTCGAAAAAGAAGAAAATTATAAAGAATATATCCTCGGAATCCGGGATCATCATCCTAAAACTCCCGAATGGGCTGAAGAAATTACAGGTATTCCGAAGGAAACCATTGCCAGAATTGCCAGGGAATATGCCAATACAAAACCCGCCATGCTTTATCAGGGATATGGAATGCAGCGACGTGCCTATGGCGAACAAGTTGTTCGTGGAGGTTGTGTGCTTGCTGCCATAACCGCTAATGTCGGGATTTCAGGAGGATGGGCCAGCGGTATCGCACTTCAGGCAGATGATGGTGGCCCATTCTGGAATGTTTTCCCTACCTTGAAAAATCCTGTTAAGGCGAAAATTCCATGTTTTTTATGGTCAGAAGCTGTCATCCGTGGGAAAGGTATGGGAGCTGAAGATGGCGTGACCGGCGTTGATCGATTAAGTACGGATATTAAAATGATTTGGGCGGTTGCTTCAAATGCTATCATTAACCAGCATGGAAATATAAACCGTTCCATCGAAATAATCAAAGATGAGTCGAAAGTTGAATTTTTTGTGGTTCAGGATAATTTTTTAACAGCTACTGCGCAATTTGCTGATCTTTTACTTCCTGCCTGCACTCAGTTTGAAACCTGGGGAATGGAAGATGGCTGGAAATATGGGGATGAGTTAATTTTACAACCTCAAATTTTGGAAACACCCTGGGAAACAAAAAGTGATTATGCCATCTGTGCCGCAATTGCCGAAAAACTAGGAAATGGAGAAGAATATACTCAGGGACGCGATGAAAAACAATGGATCGAACATTTGATTGGAGTTTATAAATCATCTCGTTTTCCTGATATTCCAACTTTAGCAGAAATGGAAGAAAGCAATGTAGGTGTTTATTCACTTCCTGTCACTGAACCTAAAGTTGCCTTTATCGATTTCAGAAATGATCCTGAAAAATATCCTTTACAGACCGAATCCGGTAAAATTGAAATTTTTTCGAAACAGTTATTTGAGAAAAATAATCCTGCCGAAATTCCTGCTGTTCCAAAATATATTCAGGAGTGGGAAAGTCCGTTTGGCGCTGAAGCTGAAAAATTTCCATTGCAGGTAATCGGACCTCATTATATGCCAAGGGTACATTCAACACATGACAATAACAATTGGTTAAGCGAAGCATTTCCTCAGCGAATTTTTATCAATGAAATAGATGCAAAAACGCGAAAAGTGAAGGATGGCGACCTGTTGAAAGTTTATAATGATAGGGGAGCGTTGGTTCTTCCTTGCCGGATTACAAGAAGAATTATGCCGGGGGTGATTTCAATCCCACAAGGTGCATGGTGGAAACCGGATAAAGATGGGAATGATGTAGGAGGATCAATAAATACATTGACTTCTGAGCGATGGACGCCAATGGCCTTTGGCAACGCACAGCATACAATCATGGCTGAGGCCGTTAAATTTAAAGCATAACATGGAGAGATTATCTTTTTATTTCGATTCGCGTAATTGCTCAGGCTGCAAGACTTGTCAGGTAGCTTGTAAGGACAAGAATGATCTTGCACTTGGCACGCTTTGGCGACGTGTTTATGAAGTAAGCGGAGGAGATTGGGAACAAAAAGGAAATGCCTGGGTACCTCATATTTATGCTTACAATATTTCACTTTCGTGTAATCATTGCGAGGACCCGATTTGTATGAAAAATTGCCCTTCTTCAGCTATTCAGAAACGGGAAGATGGTATTGTGACGATCGATCAAAGTATTTGTTTGGGTTGTAAATATTGTTCTTGGGTTTGTCCTTATGGGGCCCCTCAATTCAGCGAAGAAAAGGGGGTGATGGGAAAATGTGATTTATGTATCGACTATGTTGATCAAGGAAAAACCCCAAGCTGTGTGGATGCTTGCCCGACACGAAGTCTGGATTTTGGAGAATACACGAAATTGGTTGAAAAATATGGAGAAAAGGAACATATCTATCCCTTACCAAATCCTGAAATCACCCGGCCATCATTTGTTATGAACCCTCATAAAGATGCCGATATGGCTAAAAAAATAAATCCTGAAGTTGTAAATATGGAGGAAGTCAAACATGCATAATGGTGAATGGTCATTAATCTCGTTTACATTATTGAGCCAACTAAGTGTAGGCCTGGTATTGGCTTTAGGCTTTGTGTATTTTATGCATCAATCACTTTTTTCAGGCTTTACTGCCGGTTTAAGTTTGCGATCACCCGAATTAATCATCTTAATACTGATAGTCTTCGCGACACTAATTTCTTTTTTACACCTCGGCAGCCCGCTGCATTCTTATCATTCTCTAAATAATTTGCGAGGTTCATGGATTAGCAGGGAAATACTTACCCTCTTCATGTTCGGATTTGGGATTCTATTATTTTTAATAAGCAGATCCATGGATTGGCCCGTTAGCCTTTCACGATTTTTTATGATTTTTAGTATGATAAGCGGAATATTGCTCGTTCTGGCCATGTCTGGGATCTATATGATTAAAACAGTTCCAAGTTGGAATACCTTTTTTACACCACTAAGTTTTATTGGTTCTGCGTTTTTATTAAGCTCGGTTGGAATGATTATGCTGATCAATTTTCTGAATTCCGATTCGATGGGACAAACTTTTTTGTCAAACATATTCCTTTTTATGCTGATCGTTGTTATCATTATTTTATTTGCGTCGGGATACCATCATTATCAATTATCTCGATACAAATTCACAGGCATCGAACAAATGGAATATAATCATGGGGTATTCTTTATACTTTTTGTCATTAGGATGGTTTTGTTGCTTATCGCAATGTTTGGATTAATTTATCTCATTAAAATTATTTCACGGCCCGGTATGAGTTTTGAAGAATTTAAATTAATATTCTATGTTATTTCCTTCATTATTTTATCTGCTGAAGTTATTGGTAGGTATCAGTTTTATATCAGTTACTTCAGGGTTGGAGTATAGACTGAGATTTACAGATAAGACAGTTTGAGTGTTAAAGTGTTAACGTGTTAAAGTGTTAACGTGTTTAAGTGTTTGAGTGTTCATGATTTTACACTATTGTATTTCAATCACATAACTATTGTATTACCACTTATTACTACTGAATGACTACTGAATTACCACTTAATGACTACTATATATCAAAATAAAACGAGTTAAAAATCATCCTATTTCCCCAAATAAGTTTCAGTATTCGTAATTTTAGCATAGGCTCTCAAGGTTGCCAATGCCACATAATGAACATCTTTGGCTTTAACCAAGTGATCCCCGAATTTTTGATCCTTGGTTGCGCAGGCATCTTCAATAACGGTGCATTTAAAGCCGTAGTCAGCACCGGCACGGGTTGCAGCTTCGAGGCACATGTTGGTTTGCATGCCAACCAAAACCAAATCAGTAATATTATTTTCTTTCAGATAAGCTAACAAATCGGTATCGCGAAAGCTATTTACCTGATCTTTGCTAATCACTTTTTCTCCTTCAATAGGGGCAACATCCTTATGAATATCTCCCCCTTTTGCAGCATTATGGCGAACATGAATTACGAGATCTCCGTTTTCCCGGAATCGCTCAAGAACTTGTCGGGCTTTTTTACCTGCTGCCTCAGGTTCGAATAATTCAGAAGATCCGCCGGGATAATAGAACTCCTGGATGTCGATAATGATAAGAGCTGTTTTATCTTTTTGCTCCTGTGAAATTAGTGAAGGTGAAAGGCTTGTTAAAAGTAACAGACTAAAAATTAAATGTATCTTCATGATCTTTGATTTAGTGATTTAGTTTAAAAATAGTTTTATGAATTTTTATATTTGTTTCATCAGTGAAAAAACTTGAATTTAAGAATATGCCAGCTATACTCAGTCGTAAAATATCTACGAAATTACATTTTTTTACAACAAATAGTGCCAGAAACAACAATGTTCTATTTTGAAAAATATTGTAACTTTCCTCCTCAAAAAATAACTTTAATATGATGAAACGAGCATATTCGTTAAACATAAATAAGGATGAAAACATCATATGCGATACGCATCCGATCAACGTGCTTGCTGCAGGCAAGTTTAATGTAAAATTATTAGCTGATGAAAACCTTAAAACTTAACATTTTAATTTCTTTGCTGGCCATCATGACCATTGTTCCTGTTAGTCAGGCGCAGCAAAGCAAAAAGAATAAAAAACAGGATAAAGAACAAACCGATGTCTTAAAAGACTTTTCGCTCAATACTTTTAAATTCAGGAGTATTGGGCCTGCGCTAACTTCAGGTCGACTGTCTGATTTAGCGGTTAATCCTGAAAATAACAGTGAATTTTATGTTGCAGCAGCAGCAGGTGGAGTGTGGAAAACCACAAATGGGGGAATCACTTTCACTCCCGTTTTCGACGATCAAGGTTCTTATTCCATTGGTTGTTTAGCAATGGACCCGAATAATCACAATATAGTATGGGTTGGAACAGGTGAAAATAATAATCAGCGAAGTTTATCATATGGTGATGGGCTATATAAAACCATTGATGGAGGAGCCAGTTGGGAAAAAGTTGGTTTAGAAAAATCTGAGCATATCGGAATGATTACTATTGACCCCAATAATTCGGATATTGTTTATGTTGCAGCTTATGGCCCGGTTTGGAGTGCAGGTGGCGATCGAGGCATCTATAAAACAATTGATGGTGGAAAAACATGGGAAAAGGTTTTAGAAGTGAGCGAGTACACCGGATTTAATGAAATCCATATGGATCCAAGAGATTCTAAAGTACTTTATGCAACTGCTCACCAACGTCAGCGCCGCCAATGGACTTATCTTGGTGGAGGTCCTGAATCAGGAATTTATAAATCAACAGATGCAGGTAAAAACTGGATTAAGATCAATAAAGGATTACCAAGTGGTGACAAAGGTAGAATTGGAATGGACATTTCGCCTGCCGATCCGGAAATTTTATATGCCGTGGTTGAAGCCAAAGTAGGTCAATCCGGATTTTTTAAAAGTACCAATCGGGGAGCTTCATGGGAAAAAATGAGCAATACGGTTACCAGTGGAAATTATTATCAGGAAGTAATTGCAGATCCGGTAAACCCAAATCGTGTTTACATAATGAATGTTTTCACTTTGATCTCTGATGATGGAGGTAAAACATTCAGAAACCGCGGCGAGAAAAGCAAACATTGGGATAACCATGCTTTATGGATCGACCCAAAAAACCCACTTCATACCCTTGAAGGTGGAGACGGTGGTCTTTATGAATCATTTGATGATGGGCAAAATTGGAGATTTTTCACAAATTTACCTGTAACTCAGTTCTATAAGGTACATGTCGATAATGCCCTGCCATTTTATAATGTGATGGGAGGAACCCAGGATAACTACAGTTTATTAGGCCCATCTCAAAATATTAGTGCACATGGAATCGTAACGTCCGATTGGATCGTAACATCGACCGGTGATGGTTTCGAATCAGGAGCAGACCCTATAGATCCTAATATTGTTTATACCCAATCTCAGTATGGAAATCTTGATCGATTTGATAAAAGAAGTGGTGAATCGGTGTCAATTCAACCAAAACCGGGTAAAGGCGAAGCAGAATATAACTGGAATTGGGATGCACCATTATTGGTCAGTCCACACGGAATAACCATTTATTTTGCTGCCAATAAACTCTTTAAAAGCACAGATCGGGGTGATTCCTGGGAAGTGATTAGCGGAGAACTAGATCGGAATATAGATCGTAATTTATGGCCGGTAATGGGTAAAATTTGGCCCATGGATGCCATTGCAAAAAATGGTTCTACTTCCCGATATGGTGCTTGTGTATCACTGGATGAGTCCAGATTAAAGGCAGGATTGCTTTATGCCGGAACTGATGACGGTCAGATCAACATTACCGATGATGATGGTAAAACCTGGAGACAAATTAACCAATTTCCCGGAGTACCTGAATATACCTATGTTTACGATCTTCTAGCATCCAAGCATGATGTAAATACTGTATATGCAGCCTTCAATAATCATAAAGCGGGCGACTTCAAACCTTATATTTATAAGAGCACAGATCAGGGCAGTACCTGGGTAAATATTTCAGCTAATCTTCCTGAAAAAGGCTCTGTTTATGCTTTAGAACAAGATCATGTTAATGCCAATATTTTATTTGCGGGAACCGAATATGGTGTTTTTGTAACGCTGGATGGCGGACAAAACTGGAAAGCGCTAAAAGCAGGCATTCCAACAGCCAATGTCAGGGATATGATGATTCAGGAACGCGAGAACGATTTGGTAGTGGCAACATTTGGAAGAGGTTTTTACATCTTGGATAACTATGCACCATTACGCGAATTAAGCCAGGAACTGGCAAGCAAAGATGGACATTTGTTTGCAGTTAAAGATGCTTTGATGTTTAATACCTGGAAACCTTTAGGTGGTTTGGGAAGTGAAGAAAAAGGATTTCAGGGAGAAGATTATTTTAGTGCCCCAAATCCTGAAAAAGGAGCCATTTTTACTTATTGGATAAAAGAGGATGTGATTAGTTTGAAAGCAGAGCGAACCAAACGTGAAGCCAAAGCATTCAAGGAAGGTGAGAATATCCCTTATCCAAGCATGGAAGAATTCAAAGCAGAAGGCAAGGAGTTTCCATCATACCTGATTTTTACCATCACTGATGAGGATGGAAATTTCGTTAGAGAACTAAGAAGTTCTGTTAAAAAAGGATTGAATAAAATCATTTGGGATATGCAATATCCTGCAATGAATACAGTTGATGCAAGCGATGCTGCACAAACAAAGGGATTAGAGTCATCCGGGATTTTTGTTATACCTGGAACCTATAGAGTAAGCCTGGCAAAAAATGTAAAAGGCGAAATTGCCCAACTGTCCGGCCCTATTTCATTTAAAATTAATGAATTAAATAATAGGACGCTTCCTGCAAAGGACCGAAAGGAACTGGCAGCCTTTAAACAAAAAGCAGTTAAATTGGTTGAAGCGCTTGGAGCAACTTCTGCGGTGATCAGGGAATTGAATGATCGGATTGCACCATACAAAGCTGCGACCAAAGCATTTGCAGGTGAAAAAGCGGTTCAGTTATTAAAAGAAGTTATCGTGCTTGAGGATAAACTCGAAGCAGTTAGGATAAAATTGAATGGTGACAGAACATACGGAGAGCTTGATCTGGATGCACCGTACGCTTTAAACAGGAGAGCCGGAAGTGCCATTTATGATATCATCGGTTCTACATCAAACGTGCCCGGTTCATCAAAGCGTAATTACGAAATTGCTGCCGATGAGTTTGCCCCCATTTTGGAAGAAGTAAAAGCCTTAAAAACTGAATTCGAAAAGATGGATCAAAAACTTGGAACCATGAATGCGCCAGTAACCAAAGGCCGATTGCCGGATTGGAGTAAATAAACAATTTTGGTTTTGATAGTGTAAACGAGGGATGGCGTCCCATTAGGGACGCCATCCCTTATTTTTTTTTGGAAAGTAAACTAGAAACTTGCCGTTTCTTTCTCAGATGATTTGAATAGGCTGAAATTAGAAATTGCCGGAATATTATTTGCCTCAATGATTTTCAACTTTATCTTCGATACGGTAACAGGTTTAATCCTGATCAATCTTTTATAGCCAATGGTCGTCCCTTCAAATACTGTTTCCCAATTATTTTGATTATAAACTTGAACCTCGAATTTACTGATCCGCTGTCCAAACTTAATCGGTTCCTGGATCAGTATCCGGTCAAAATCAGTTTTGTTTTTTAAATCGATGATCAGTTCGGCAGAGCTAATACTGTCATCCGTTGCCCAGTAAGTTTCCGGGTCTTCATCAAGTGCATTTTTTGGAGCAAATTTTTCATTGGTTAACCTGAAATTATCAGCATTACATTCAGCATTCGATGCCAAATTGACTTTAAAAGTGTCATCAATAATCTTTTTAAATTCCTGAATAGCCTTCACATCATTTGATTGGATATTACCCGTTTTATCGGGGGGCAGATTAAGCAGGAATACCGCATTTCTGCCAACCGATTTATAATAAATATCAACCAGTTCCTGAGACGATTTCACCAGAGTATCTTCAGCTTCATGGTAAAACCATCCGGGCCGGATCGAAACATCGCACTGACCAACAATCCAATTGCTACCTTCAGACTCACCAGTGTTCAGATAATTAACGTCAGCCGCCCCGGTTCTTATTTTATTCCGATTAATGGTCGACCAAAATGTTTCACCTGCCGATCCATTTTCATTCCCTACCCATCGAATATCCGGTCCACTGTCAGAGAATATTAAAATATTCGGTTGTAATTCTTTCACCAGTTTTATGGTTCCATCCCAATCATAGTAAGTTTTATTATCAATTTTTCTGGTCTCATTTGCACCGCCGTAAAACCCATTACCGCCATTGGCTCCATCAAACCAGATTTCATTAATTTCACCATATTGCGTAAGTAATTCCTTTAATTGATTTCTGTAATAAGTGATGTAGGTTTGATTTCCGTAATCTTTGTGATTTCGGTCCCATGGCGAAAGATATAAGCCAATCTTAAGATCATGTTTTCTGCAGGCATCAACGAATTCCTTTACAACATCTCCGTTGCCATTTTTGTACCCGCTGTTTTTGATACTGTGATCAGTATATTGGCTGGGCCATAAACAGAATCCGTCGTGATGTTTTGCCGTTAGGATCAGTTCCTTTATCCCACAGGATTTAGCAACTTGCACCCATTGATCCACATCAAGTTCGGTTGGATTGAATAATTGTTCATCTTCATCGCCATATCCCCACTCTTTATTCGTGAATGTATTGATCGAAAAATGAATAAACCCGACCATCTCCATCTGTTGATATAAAATCTGCTGAGTTGATGGAACAACTTTATTCGAACTGATATCAGGCGGCTTTTTATTAGTCGAACAAGCACTTATTAAGGTAAGTGCAAAAAAGAGTGCAAATATTCTGAATATTGTCATTCTATCTATTTTTCGACTGTCAATTTAAAAGAATGCTTATTTAAAGATAAGCTTCATGTCTTTTTCTTTACCTTTTAGCCACCATTCATTCGGTATTACGCTCCAGTTGCCCGAAGCTTTAGGTGAGACAATTTTTTCCTTTTCAATCCATTTCATCAAATAGTAACGAAGATCCTTAGGCGTTGAATTGATAATTCTTCCGGTAATTGCATTCGCTGGAATTTTTGCACCAACCGTTAAATGGCCACCACCACCGTTGCCCCGATATGAATTTAAAGCTACGGTATAATTCTTTTTTAAATCAAAGGGTTTCCCATCAGACATTGACGAGATGACTATTTTTTCACCTGCCAGTTTTGTAAGGTCAACTGTATAATTGATTCCGGCTGCGGACGAATAATTATAATAACTTACGGCTAATTGAGGATTTCCGTGAGAGAGCGTAATTTCCCCATGCTCATCCCGCTTAAATTTAAGTAAATGATCATCAGAATTATCCATTTGATTAAACCATTGTCCATATGAATATTCGAGATAATCCTTTATTTCTTGTCCGCTCATTTTCATGGTGTATAAAAGATTTTCGAATTTGTACAAATTAAACATATCGCTTACATAAATTTCCCCTTTTTTAATCTCGGCATTAAATGATAGTGGGGCCGCGAAGGATACATCAGCTTTAGTTAAATCAAGTTGAATGTGTTGAATAAGATCAACAAAAGGAGAGTCACCAAACATGGATTCGCGTGTTGAAATTGTTTCTGTAAATGTACCGATCGGTTTTGCTACATAAGCTTTTACTTCTTCGATTTCGGGGGCAAATTGATTCATAAAAGCTTCATCGGGTTTAAAATCCTTAATTTGAATTACATTCCCGGTAGTTTCTTTTTCCCATTTACCGGATTCTTTGTTTTTATTTAAAATAATGGTGGCTTCGGTTGCTGTTCTGGCTGCACTAAGTGTTCCAAGTATCAAAACATCTTTTCCTTCAGAGTTTTTCACCCAATTATTCCAACTATTATGATCATGTCCCACGAAAACCACATCAAATCCGGGCACCTGTTCGGCAACCAGCTGAGCCGCATTTTCATTTCGATCCATATCAGCCGTTTGACCATTATAATTCGCATCTATTCCGGCATGAAAAAGACCAATTAACACATCGGGATGCTCTGTTTCATTAATTATTTTGACCCATTTGTTGGCACTTAAAATCATATCCTGGAAATCGATTCCACTCCAAATTTTTTCAGGAAGCCACATCGGAATTCCCGGGGTTATCAAACCAAGAATCGCGATTTTTATTCCCTCTCGGTTGACGATTGTATAGGGTTTGAAATAGGGGCGATTTGTTTCTGTGTTCACTGCATTAGCTGCCATCCATGGAAACTTAAATTCTTTTACCAATTTATCATATACCGGATGCCCGGCTTCTATGTCATGATTACCAACAGTGGCCGCATCATAATTCATATAATTCATGACCCGGGCACAGATGTGTTCGGCTTCTGTTTTTTCAAAATTTGAATAATATACTAATGGCTGACCCTGCAAAATATCGCCGTTATCCAGCAAAATGACAGATTGGCTCTTATCTGCTCTTTGTTCTTGCACGTAAGTATAAACCTGTGCAAGGGAAGTAGAGGTGGGCTTATTGTTGATAAAATCCCATGGAAAAAGTGCGCCATGAACATCACTGGTTTCAATCAGTTTAAGTTTTATGGTTTGAGCTTGAAGTGGAAGAAGTGTGGTGAATAAAAATAAAACCACTAAAAGAATGCGGGAATTTATAGAATTGTTTTTCATGTTTGTTGTGATAGCGTTTGAATTCAATTGAGCGTAAATTTAATAAAAAAGTGACAGGCATTGAGTGTATCGGCAAGGATGGAAATATTATTTGATGCAAAAATGATGATAACTTCAAGTGATGCAGTAGATATAAATAACTTCAATAAAATAACGAATGTCTCACGTAAAGTAAAGTTTAACAAAATGCCAGCCACGAGCTTTTATCTTTATATTCCTCGATTGGTGAGATTGTGGTTTTGAATTTATAAGAACTCACCAACATTGAAATTTCATGTTTGATGCTTTCCAGGCTATCACCGATTAAATCGGACCGGAAGCCTTTTGCTCCCAAGATTGCCACATGATTTGCAGAAATTACACGACTGATAATTTTACCCAGGTCAACAATTTTTCGCTGCTGTAAGTTGATGTCGACTTTAAAATCCAACAAGGATTTAAAGTAATCGGCAATGTTTTCTGTAAGATGGTAATTTTTTAAAAATTCAGAAAGATTAGCTATTTTATTTCGCCCCATCAGTTTGATTACCATTTCCGAAATCTGGGTATAAAGCATTTCGTTTGAGCCTTCAAAAATTTGAAAAGGCCTGGAATCCATTATACCCCTTGAACCCACACTCTCGGTTTTATAACCATTTGCTCCCTTAAGTTGGGTCAGTGTTTGAGCTGATTCCTGCATCAAATCGGTAATGTAAGCTTTCATGCTGTTGGCTTCTACGGCCGAATCGGCCAGATTATTTTCAATACCGCTAAAACCTGCACTTCGCGAGCACATTGCTGAACTAACTGTATAAGCACTTTGAATACGCGAAACCTGATGTTTCACCTGATCCAGTGACATTAAAGATTTTCCTCCGACAAATCGCGAAGTAGTCTGATCAATAGCCTCATCTAGCATCCTGCGGATGAAACCCATCCCCATGCCCGGGAATTGGAAACGACTCCGGTGCAATAAATCCATCATCAGTTTAAGTCCGGTAGTTTCAGGTTTAAGTTTGAATTGTTCAGGCACATGTATGTCGATGATATTTTTTCCATATGGAATAGGGTAGAGTCCTATATTGTTATAATACTCAGCAACCTGAATTACTTGGTTGGGCTGTTGTTCGTCGCATATAAAGAAATCAATATCACGTGCCAGATCCCCATTATTAAATTTCTGACGTGAGGTCATGAGCCAGTAATCGGCCATTCCCGTTAAGCCTTGCCAATGCTTGGTGCCTTGTATATGATAATTCGGACCTTTTTTGACATTGGTAGTTTTCATGTTTAGTGCATCGCTTCCATGATCTGGTTCAGTAATCATGAGCCCGCCCATATTTTGCTGGGTCATGAATCGATTAAAGATATCTTTTTTAATCGACTCATCTGCATATTTTGCCACGGGTTCGAGAAACAAGCCGATGTTAATTCCAAACGCCAAAGACAATGGAAGGGATTCATAAGAAGCGGCATCCAAAACACCCAGGCATTCTTTAACTTTAACACCTCTTCCACCATACACTGTTGGGATTGCCACAGAAAATGGATTCGCGGCCATAATCTTTTTTAAAACTAAATCAGGGAAGCCTCGTTTTTGGACAAATTCTTCGATGTTATCAATTTCGTAAAATGCACTTTTAAATGTTTGTTTTAAGGAGTTCAAGAAGCTCGTAAAAGATACTTGATTGGTCATGACAGCAATGCTCATTTCAGTTTATTTAGCAGTATGGCAAATTTAGTGTTTGTTTCTAAGCTATTCTTATTTAGAATAAATAAAAACAAAGATAGTTATAATTAAATCGAAACAAATAAATTGATTTAATCTTAAAATTCCTCGATGCTTGCATCGGGGTTTCCAAATTTTCTCCCCTACTTATAGGGGACCTGCCTTGCCGCAGGCAGGGATGCCGAAGGCAGAGGGGTTAATAAAAGAAAATTCGATTTTCAGTTTGTTAAAATAAAGTTGGCAAAACACTCTATGGCTTGCTACTGGGATTGTCAACTTTAAGAATTTTTTTTATTACTCAAATGGTAACTAATCAGTTTACAGCAAGTCAAGAAAATTAAGGTATTTGATTGATATCTTTCTTTGCTTTGTGTCTCTTTGAGCTACTTTGGGTAACTTTGTGCAATAGCTGTGTCACGAAGAACCACAAAGAAGACACTAAGAATCACTAAGAAGATATCTTCACAACCGCTAATTCTTGACACTGATTAGTTACCTCAGATGAATATTTGTTGATATATCATTTAAATCAAGATCCGCGTGATAAAACCAGATTCTCAAACTCCATTTCTATGTTGACTCAATTAAATGCAAGGATGGGTCAGCCGAAATACAGTTTTTATATCTTTGTAAACCTTTACACATCATAACAGGATATAACAGGATGAAGTCATTATTGATATTCAACAAACAGCTATTGAAATATTTCATATACTGGATAGCGATATTCTGGCTGGCTAAAATCCTGTTCATACTATACAATTTTGATCAATCGAAACACTTGTCATTTGGCGAAATAGTTGGGATATTTGGATACGGATTAATAATGGATGTATCAACGGCCTGTTATCTTTTGATAATTCCGGGGCTGTTGGTCGTATTCCGAACAATAATATCCTCAAGGTTCCTCAATCGATTTATGTGGTTTTACACTTTATTGTTTCTTTTCATCACTGCTATGCTTATCGTTCCGGATCTAGGGCTGTATCCGCACTGGGGCACCCGTGTTAATGTGACCATTTTCAATTACCTCAAAGATTCCGTTGCCTTGCAGTCATCGTTAACCCTTTCGATTGTATTATTGGGATTGTTTATTATAGCCGGGTTTATAGCCGGTTTTCTTTTCCTGTATCGAAAGATGTTTACATCCGGCTTATTCCCGGAGGGCAAAATAAACCTGACTGCTGCTTTGATTCAATTATTTCTGGTAGCAAGTTTAATTATCCCAATGCGTGGAGGGCTGGACACATCACCTTTGAACTTGAGTTCGGTGGCTTTTAGTTCGAAATTATACGTCAATCAGGCTGCAACTAACTTTTTATGGAATTTTGCCAAATCTGTTGAGAAGAGAGATCGGCTTTCTAATCCATGTATTTATATGTCAGAGGAAGAAAGTATCCGGTTTTTTGAAGAGTTTGTAAAAAACGACACCGTTATTACCAGACCGCAACTAATCAGACTTGATCCTGAAAAACAACCCAATGTCATCCTGATAATTCTGGAGAGTTTCTCGAATAAAGTAATCGCTCCTTTAGGTGGATTGCAGGATATTACACCAACCCTGAATTCTCTGTGTAATACAAGTATCGTATTCACAAATTTTTATGCTGCGGGCAACCGTTCCGATCGTGGTATTTCTGCTCTTCTTGGGGGCTACCCATCATTGCTGACTACTTCTATCATGGTTTATCCCGAAAAATCACAAAGCTTGACTTTGCTTCCGGAATATTTCAATAGAAAAAACTACCGCACATCTTTCTATTATGGAGGTGATATAAATTTTTACAATCTAAAAACCTTCGTACTGCAGGGGAAATACGGAAAATTAACCACTAAATCTGATTTTCCGGCCGAATTGGGAAGAATGTCGAAATGGGGAGTTCCTGATAGCTTTGTTTTTGAACGAGCCCTGGAAGACCTGAAGAGCGAGCAGGAACCTTTCATGAAAACCATTTATACCATTAGCAGTCATCCGCCTTATGATGTACCGTACTCGAAATTCACAGGGATTTCAAACAATGAAAAATATCTGAATTCAGTGGCCTATACCGACAGTTGTTTGGGGGTATTTATCGATGAATTCAGGAAATCACCGCACTGGAAAAATACTTTGTTCATTGTAACATCCGATCACGGAAGTTTGGTGCCTGGACCAACGAATATAACAGAACCTGCATCACACCTGATTCCATTAATCTGGACCGGAGGAGTGGTTGATTCGTTGCAAAAAATTGAAACGATCTGCCAGCAAACCGATTTTGGAACAACCCTGATTCATCAACTTGGCTGGGAAACAGATTCAGCAAAGTTTTCGAACGATTTCTTTATATCTAATCCACATGCCTTTTATATACTTGATACAGGCTGGGGTTATGTAACCTCCGAAGGGAATTACTATTTTGATCAGGGGATCCGTAATTTTGTTTTGAATCCGGCAAATGATGGGAAACCTTTTGATCCGAATTTTCCCAAGGCATTCATGCAGGTATTACACGACGATTTCAGCAACAAGTAGTATTATTTAACCCAATATTATAGACTTAAAACCTCATCATTTATTAAACCATACAAACAATGAAAAAACTTAGCTTAATTCTTATTCTGACAATCACGACTCAATTTTTATGGTCTCAAAAAACCATAGAATTGAAAAAGTGGATGATTACCAATCCCCAACAAATAACTATGCCCGCTTTTGCAGAAGTAAAAAGTGTGGATGGTAAAACTTTCAAAGTAGCAGATTTGCTTAACAAAACCCAAATTGACTTTACGAACAAATCTTTAAGCTGGACAAATATCGAAATTGCTGCCGACAGTATCGTTTTGAACCAGAAGGCAGAGAATGATTTACTTGTTCTCCAAAGCTATTTATTTGTCGATCGATGGATGAAAGGATCGTTAAACCTTAGTTTGAACGCTGCTTACGAACTTTATCTGGATAATGAACTGATCAAAACAAGTAGCAGTTCAGATTTAAGAAGTAATAAGATCGAACTTGAACTGCAAACTGGAAATCATCAGATCAGGCTAAAGGCCCTGGCTTCGAAAGAGGTTATGAAGCTTGTTGCTAATTTTGAATATTCCGAAGGAGTTGCAAGTACGAGTTTAAATTCCGAAAGACTCTATAATATCAATGATGTTTTGGAAGCAAAAACAGTTTCTTCTGCTAAAATTTCCCCATCGGGCAAATATGTCTTGATTCGTTATTCGGAAGTTGCGCATGGAAGTGGGAAGAGTAAAAGCTATTCAGAAATTTATGATCTTGAAAACCAAAAAAACATCACAACTATAAGGAATAAGGATATTGCGAATGTAAGCTGGTTGCCTCGAACAGATCGATTAAGTTATACGGTTAATTTTGATGAAAAATCAGAACTGTTTGTTTATGACATTGCCAGTTCGGAGGAAACCTCCATCGCGAAAGACATCACGAATATTTCGGGTTTTACCTGGTCGCCAACCGAAGATTTTATTATTTATTCGGATAATATCTCTGCAGAAAAACCGGGCGATTTAAAGCGAGTTTTTGGATCAGATGATCGATTGCCCTATTACAGGAATCGTTCATTCTTGCATAAAATTGACATAAAAACAGGAAATGTCACCCAATTAACTGCAGGGAATTTTTCTGCTTATTTACACGATATCAAAGCTGATGGTTCAAAAATTCTGTTCTCGACCTCCCGAATGGATTATAATGAAGTTCCTTTCTCAAAGCAAACTCTTTATGAAATGGATATGAAAACCATGAATTTAACTACGATTTGGGAAAACAAACTTTATGGTGGGAACTGCACTTATTCTCCTGATGGATCAAAATTATTGGTACTGGGAGCTCCGGAATGTTTTGGAAATATTGGGGTAAATGTGAGTGAAGGAAGAATCCCAAACAGTTACGATGGGCAATTATACCTTTATGATTTGCAAACAAAGAGCGTAGAACCGATTACGAAAAATTTTGATCCGGCAATCAATTCGGCTTATTGGAACAATGCCAATGAAATATATTTAGATGTAGCCGAAAAAGACTATCAAAATTTGTATAAATACGATCTGAAAACAAAAACATTTACGCAGATTCCGTTATCGGTTGAGGTATTGGGCAATATTGATATTGCTTACAGTAAACCAGTGGCAGTATATACAGGAACCAGTATTTCAACTCCCAATAAACTTTACGCATTAGATTTAAAGAAGGGTAAGAGCACTTTGTTGTCTGATCCTTCAAAAGAACGCTTTGCAGAGGTGAAATATGGCAAAACCGAAGATTGGAATTTTGTAAATAAAAGCGGAACAACCATTTATGGCCGGGTTTATTATCCGCCAAACTACGACCAAAATAAAAAATACCCTGTGATTGTTAATTATTATGGTGGAACTTCTCCTGTTGAACGTTCATTCGGTGGGCGTTATCCTTTGAATAACTGGGCAGCTAACGGTTATATTGTTTATCTGTTGCAACCCAGTGGAGCTACAGGTTTCGGACAGGATTTTTCAGCCTTACATGTAAATGGATGGGGTTTTGATGCCATCGATGATATTATTGACGGAACGAAAGCATTCCTGAAATCACATCCATCAGCTGATGCTTCCAATGTAGGTTGTATTGGAGCTTCTTATGGTGGTTATACAACCATGTTGCTACAAACCAGAACCGATATTTTTAAAACTGCCATTTCGCATGCCGGAATCAGTTCTATTACCAGTTACTGGGGCGAAGGTTATTGGGGATATTCATACAGTGCAGGGGCCACAAAAAACAGTTATCCCTGGAACCGTAAGGATATTTATGTGGGAAACAGTCCGCTATATAATGCGGATAAATTCCGGAATTCGATACTCTTACTGCATGGAAACAGTGATACCAATGTGCCAGTTGGCGAAAGTTTGCAATTTTATGCAGCCTTAAATGTGTTGGGAAAGGATGTTGAAATGGTTTTAGTTGATGGTCAGGACCACCATATTTTGGATTACAAAAAACGCATCAAATGGCATTATACCATCATTTCGTGGTTTGATAAAAAGTTGAAGAATCAACCGGAACAATGGAACAATTTATATCCGGAGAAGAATTTGTAAACTGGAAAATGATGTATAAAAGTGGATGTTTGAGAAGACTTAATAGCTGGTCAGATTGAGCTGAACATTGAGCGAAGTCGAAATGTGTCGAAATCTTGTTTCGATTGGTAACCATACATCTCGACTCGTTTCGACAACGCTCAACGAACGTCTCGATGTGACAAGTTCCAAATCAATCTGTCTTTTCAGACATCCATTTTTTAAGCACATTTATATTTTTATTTCTTTAATAAATCACGGATTTCGGTCAGTAGTACTTCTTCTTTGGTAGGTGCCGGAGGTATTGTCGGTGCTTCTGCTGCTTTCTTCTCCATTTTCTCTTTCATCTTGTTATAAACCTTAACAAGTAAGAAAATGGCAAATGAAACAATCAGAAAAGTGATTATTGTATTAATGAAAACGCCATAATAAATTGCTACCTCTGCAATGCTGTCACCGGCACCTTTAACCGATTCGGCCACCCCCGGTTGAATAACAATTTTAAAGGCTGAAAAATCAATTCCTCCTAACAATATCCCAATAGGGGGCATCAGGATATCGTTAACCAACGACTTAACAATTGCGCCGAAATAGGTAGCCATGATCAAACCAACGGCTATCTCGATCACGTTGCCTTTACTGATAAATTTTTTGAATTCGTCCATGTTTTTAATTATTTGGTGAATAATATAGAACGAATATAATTAAATAATTGATTTAATAAATAGTTTGGGTTGAACCGATTCTGAAAATACTTCAGCTATTTGTTTCCATAAAGCATGAATCTTAAAGGTACCCAAATTTATCAGCAAGAAAGGTTAATAATAAGGAGAGAGAAAATGCTATCGTAGGTGAGATAATCCACATCAGAAAGAACCTTTTTACCTGTGTTTTTCTAAAAATATTCTTTGTGCCTAACTTAGCCACCCCAATGCCTAATATTGCTGCAACATTTACCTGAACTAAAGATGAAGGAATGCCATTTACAATTGAGGCAAGTAGTAATAAACTGGCTGAAACAAAGGCAATGATAACCGCTTCAAATTTACCAAAAAGCACAATTTCTTTTCCGGTATTTTGTAAAATTTTGTTACCGAAAACAGAGCTTCCGATCCCAAAACTTGGGGCAACGATCAGAGTGGAAATAATCATGATCAATGTAAAATTTTTATCGATCGAGATGTTAAGTTCATTTGCTGTCATGGATGCGATCGGGCCGGCAGCATTGGCAACATTGTTTGCTCCAATTGCGAATGCAACATACAAGGACATGATTAAAATCAAGGCATCCCAAATGGGTTTCATGTTCTCATTTTGCGCCCTCGACATGGTTAAACCCCTTCTGCGCATGGGGCGATAAATGTATCTGCCTAAAAATAAACTGATAAAAAATGAAATAATGGGCAGGATGAACCATGCAGGGATTATTTCAAATAATAATTTCGCATTATTTAAACTGTTAAAGTAAATTGCCGGGGCTACGACAGCTAACACTGTAGACTGACTCGTAGATTGAGGTACTCCGGCTAAATTTGCAATTAAAAGAGAGATGGCAACAGAAAACAATATTATTGAAACAATTGTCATGGTCATCATCTCGGGTGCCAAAAGATCTTTTCCCATTGTGTTTGCGGTTTCCTTACCTGCAATAATGGCTCCTAAAAAAACCATGATCCCAAATAGACCGGGGATTAAACTTTTACGGATAATGTTTGCCCCATAAGCAGCTGAAAAGGAAGGTCCAGTTCCACTTCCACCCATGGTAATAGCCAAAAACATAGCAATAATGAAGGGAATTAAAAGATGGCTGAAAAGTGGAGAAATCATTTTGTCAATTATAGTATGAATAATCAATCAAAATATTTTGATTGATTATTCATACTAAATTAAGATAAAAAATGAATGAGACTTTAGAGCCGGGAAAAAATAAATTTGGCAAATATTATTCTGTAGTATTACTAATTCCCCATGGATATTGTTTTCTGACCACACTATAGGATCCGCTAATATTAGATGTCAGATCCAATTCAAAAATTAATGGTGCCAGATTTGTTGCATAAGGTTCTATGAATTTAATCTGATATTTTTTGGTTTTAACGCCATCTATTTCGATTTCTAAATCATATAAACAATCACAATGACACTGAGCAGCTTCCTCATATTCCTGAATGATAATGGTATCAGCATTCAATCTAAAAACACAGGTTAAAATTCCAGGACAACAATTGAAACCAGCATTGATATGTTTAAGCATTAGTTTATTGTTGGATGCGCTGTAATTATACTCGACACTTGATATACTATCCGGTGTGCTTGAAGTCAAGTAGTTCGATTTTAAACTTTTACATTCGGAATTGGAAATAAGCCTTCCTGAAATGATTTGATCCTCGTCTGACGCTTTTTTTTCACATGCAGCAATAAAAAACAGGGTAATTAATCCGGCAATTATTAAATAGGATGACTTTTGCATTGTAATGATAAATTGGTTAATAATATATCATAGATGTAAAATTACAACATATGGTTGCGTTGCATATGTGTTTCGGCAAAAATTTAATTAAACCGGAAAGATCAATATACTTCTTTACCTTAATCTCAGCCTTAAGCCGTGATTTCTGTGCGTGTGATCTTAGCCACTAAATCAGAAGTTGGATCGGGACATCTTACATATTCGGTTGTAATCCCATCCTGATTAATCAGTTTTTCGTAGGGTGTCCCTTCGTATTTCCAGGTAAGGGTTACATCGTTTTCCAACAATCTTAAAAAATCGTTCAAACTCGAGCGAAGCCAGGGGCAAATTTTACCAAAATCGGCCGGATATTCAAATTTGTCGCCCTTTTTATGGCACCAGGTATCTTCCCGGGCTTCATAAATTTCGATTTCGATTTTAAATCGTTTTCGTTTTTTAGGTTGATCCTGTTCCTGAGCAATAGCACTATTGACAAGAAATGGAGCCGCTGTGAGGCCAATCATCCCACAACCGGCTTTTTTAATAAAATCGGTACGGTCCATATTTGTGGTTTTTTTACGGGTTAATATAGGTAAGTGGTGAAAATCGTGAATGGAAACATATGGATGAATGGTTCTACATTCCCATATACTTAAAAGCTTCGTAAACCATAAAGGCCGGCCAAACTATTGCTTTAAGGAAACCAAGCACACCCATCCAAAAACCAGCGGCAGTTGAAATGAAATAAATGGCAGCACCGATAAATCCCAGTCCGTAAACAGCTCCGGAGGAAGCATTGTTGTGAATTTCTTTTTTCATACGATTGTTTTATTTAGGTTTAAAAAGGAATCTAAGATAATTAATTTTTTAAACATTTGGGTGTTTCAATGGCCGGTAAAATTGTTTGGATTTCAGCTCAGTTCTTTGTTAGGCAACGTATATTTATTTATCAAATTGACCTCCTTTTCTTTGGTAGATTTCAAATAAATATTTCGAAACCAATGTCTCAATTGAAATGAATTCCTTGTGAAGTTTTTCAAAGTCAATTTCTCTTTCAGGTTTCTTTGGATCGAGAATTTTACCTTTAGATTCTTGTGTCAAAGTTTCTCCAGCATCAAATATCTCCTGATTACAATGAGCAAAGTAATTTCTAATATTCATTAATCTATTCAGATGACTTTCCATTTTCGGATCAAAGTCATTGACAATTTTTAATAAAACTCTTCTTTTTAAAGCGAAACTACAATATTCGTCATACAAAAAATCAAGTAAGAATTTCATGTCTACACGATTAAAGTAATGTTGTGAAATTATTGAATTTATTATCCATTCAATATTGATCGCTTTCTCTATTACTTCAGATCTGTACATTGAAGTATTGGTATCTGTCATAGTTTTATTTATGTTGCCTAACTATTATATATATTCATGTTTACAGAACAATACATCCCGTATTCGCATGTATCATTCATGTTTCGTATAATTTTATTTATAAAATTTTTAATCATTCATCATGATTTAAATTTTTAAACGGGGAGAAAGTCAAATATATAAAAAATTATGATGCCTTTATTAAATGGTTTTTGATTAATGTAAGGTGATCGGTAGGAAAGTTATTTGAGTAAATTATCATTGAGACTTCTCAAAAATATAAATGGGAGAAGTCAAAAGCAGAAATGGGAGAAGTCAAAAGTAGAAATGGGAGAAGTCAAAAGTTGAGATGGGAGAAGTCAAAAGTTAAGAAGGGAGAAGTATCAATTTAAATACCACTTATATACCTGTGTAACAGGAATTTCAGGCAAATGACAATAATTCTATTTTATACTGAGGTTTTCTCCCTCTTTAATCCGCTTGTAATGACAAAACAGTAAATCCCCATTTTCTTCATTGCGAAGGTGCATGCCGTTTCCTTCACAGTATTTAAAAAATTCACAATCGGCGCATTCACCGGTCCTTGTCCAGCTTCGATCCCTGAATTTGGCGTATTTGTTTTCCCAGGTATCTTTAAAGCTATCTTGATAGATATTCCCCTGAATAAAATTGGCCCTTAAATTCGGGCAGGCTGAAATGGAACCATCGATAAGTACGGAAGCAATATTGATACCGGCCCTGCAAAAGAACAGACTATCCCTGACTTCGGCCTCATAAGCACCTAAAAATCCTTCACAGCCATAATTAAGCTTAATGTCTCCCTTTTTACGTTCGGCTGCCATGAAATCGAAAAGTTGCTTAAACTGAACCGGATTTAATTGCAATTCTTCATATTCTTTAGCTCTTCCGATAGGAAAAACGGTAAATATGCGCCACTCTTTTAACCCTTTTGAAAGGAGCAGTTCTTTTATTTTTCCCAGTTCATGAAAGTTTTTTTGATTTACACAGGTCACCACATCGAATCTCAGGTCGGGGATTTTTGCCAGGAGCCCGATTGCATTGACTGCTTTTTCAAAACTATGTGGATTGCCCCTCAGCCAATTATGCGATTCTTCCAGGCCATCCAGACTGATGGTAACCGACCTTAGCCCTGCTTCCAGTAAAGAGTTGATCCGGCCCGGTGTAAGATGAAGCCCGTTTGAAACCATCCCCCAGGGAAAACCCCGGTCGTATAATTGTTTCCCGC
Source organism: Bacteroidota bacterium (assembly GCA_018816945.1). NCBI lineage: Bacteria > Pseudomonadati > Bacteroidota > Bacteroidota bacterium. The sequence goes on from JAHIVC010000088.1 coordinate 23,839, forward strand.
AAACTTCCAGGTCTTTTCGCAAAAGTGGTTCACCTCCGGTAAAAACGATCATGGTATTGTTCGGTTCAACGATGCTTTTAATGTCATCAATGGCTCCGATAAAATCTTTAATGGGCATGTCTTTAACCATCGCATCTTTGGTGCAATCGCTGCCACAATGCAAACAGTTGAGGTTGCACCTAAGCGTGCATTCCCAAAAAATATAACTCAGTTGATGGGTTTTTTTTGCATTGTTCCGGTACTTTTTGAAAAGTTCCAGTGCGATTTTTTTACGCAGTGAGAGTTTTAAACTCATTATTCTTCTTTCAGTTTGATGTTCATTTCTTTGGAAGTTTCGCCTTTATACCAACTTTCTCCTCCTTCAAATACGGGGTTAATGAATTTAACGGTTGTGTCTTTTGCCTGATAGCTTCCATGAGCACTACCGTCAATATCTTTAAATTCTAAGGTATAATTATGATCACTTGGAAAATCGGCAATACGTACTTCATAATTCCCGTAATAATCAGAAATGACCGTATCCGGCAATGGATAGATTTGTTCAGATTTCATAATAACCCTAATTGCGGGTATATTAATGCCATTTTCAGAAGTAACCTTTCCGTAAACTTTAAAAGTTGCGTGTGGACTTCCATATTCAATTCCTGGTGAAATCTTGAATTTAGTACAAGATGCTCCAAATCCTAAAATGGATAAAAGAAATGCAATAAATAAATTGTATTTCTTTAGGGTAAATTGTTTCATTTTAATGCATTAATTAGGTTTATAGGTTGTTAAACTGCCTGTACAATATATTATTCTCCTTCTTTTTTTAGCTTGATGTTTACTTCTTTAGATGCCTCACCTACATACCATGCACCTCCATTCTCAAACTTCGGATCAACAAACTTAATGATTGTATCTTTGGTTTGATAGGATTTTAAAGCTAACCCATCTGTATCCTCAAATTTTAAATTATAATCCATTTTGCCTCTATCATCCATAAGTCTCACCTGATAATTACCATAATAATCTGCAATGCTTGTATCTGAATTTGTATAGGTGGCAAAGCTTGTGTCAGAAATTGGATAGGAATAATCAGCCGACATAATAACCCTGATGGCTGGTATTCTCACCCCATCTTCTGAAGTGACCTTACCATAAATCCTGAATCCTGCACTTGGAGTTCCGTAACCAGGACTGACCTCTTCTTTTGAGCAGGCAGTTCCGAATCCTAAAATGGTCAAAAGAAATGCAATAAATAAATTGTATTGCTTCTGGGTAAACTGTTTCATTTTAATTCATGATTAGATTAACTGGTAATAGAATTGTTTATATAATCTATAATTCTCCTTCTTTTTTTAGCTCGATATTCACTTCTTTAGATGCTTCACCTACAAACCAACCATCTCCATTTTCAAACTGAGGATCAACAAATTTAATAATTGTGTCTTTGGCCTGATAGGATTTTAAAGCGATCCCATCTATATCTTTAAAACTTAAATTAAAATCCATTGTTCCTCTGTAATCAGTAAGCCTCACCTGGTAATTACCGTAAAAATCTGCATAGCACGTATCTGAATTTGTATAGGTGGCAAAGCTAGTGTCAGAAACAGGATAGGTATAACCAGCCAACATAACAACTCTTATTGCTGGTATTCTCTCCCCATCTTCTGAGGTGACTTTGCCATAAATCTTAAATCCTGCACTTGGCGTTCCATAAGCAACTCTGACTTCTCCTTTTGAGCAAGCTGTTCCAAACCCTAAAATTGAAAGCAGGAAGGCAATAATTATATTATGCGTTTTGATCAATTTTAGTTTCATGGTAATTATGTTTATTCAATGATTCATTTTGTGGTGAAAAGGTTGCTTCCAATTTTATTTTTCCGGTATTCGATTTTCACACTATTGATTTTTGCATAAACGATTCTTTCTACATTCTTAAAATCTTTTCCATTGTTTTACCTTTTGCCAACTCGTCTATCAACTTGTCTAAATATCTGATCTTCTGCATGAGTTTGTCTTCGATTTCTTCCACACGATATCCGCATATGACTCCCGTAATTTTTGAAACATTGGGATTTATTTGTGGTGCCTCTGCAAAAAAAGATTCAAAGTCGGTTTTATTATCGATTTGTTGCTGCAACATTTTTTGATTATACCCTGTTAACCAACAAATGATGGTATCTACTTCTTCCTTGCTACGGCTCTTCTTCACTGCTTTTTGAATATAATGAGGATAGACACTTGCAAATGGCATTTTAAATATTTTTGAGTTATCCATATTTCTTAAATATTGTTACACATTTACCATTTAGCCGGTACTTATTTGTAAAGAATTTGGTAAAGTTAACCCCAATTTCTGCTTTGAGCTATCTTCCCGTTTTTTCATAATTTCGGATGCTGTGTTTCCCAGTGCCTAAATTTCATTGCAACATGCGATTTTATGCGATAACCAACTGATATTATGGCATCGAGATTATAAAACACCTGTATCCGCTGTATTTCTCTTTACCGATGTGCTGCCCCTATCGGGGCAATGCACGTTGATTTTCATTTACTCAATCTCAATTTTATCAATTTCTTTCATTCTTACAATAAATCCAATTTCTAAATTATTTTTGCTAAAAAGCCATCATTATTTAGGATTTAAAACTGTTTTGGTTACAGCTACTTCTTTTATTTTATCCAACGAATAATAAACCGGAAAGTACTGATCCCTGGCCCATGGTTCAAATAAATTACTGTAAAAAGGACTGTCAGGATTGCCCGATTGGCCCGGCCCATTTGTTCCAACAGCTGCATCCCAATCTCCTGTATTTACGATTAAACGGAAAGAGGCACCGCTACTTTGTCGGTTGCCACCACCCGTAGAGCCTGTGGTATAGGCGTTTCCTCCCCTGGGTAGCGGACCAAGGTTCAGTTTCAGCTTAAGTTCATCGTTTACCAATCCTCCCAAAGGATGAACCATGTAGGTATGTTTGTACTTTTCCTGACCGTATTGCCAACTGTTCATATCATCACCAAGCATTTTTTCGAGTGATTCAACTGCATTATTGAAAGCTTCTGTTAAAAATTGATCTCTGCCTGATATCGGTTTCGGACCGAATTTGATATCGGGATTCATTAACCAGTCAATAATTTTTGTGAGTTGGATGCCTGAAATGACATCCTTTCCATCTTCAGGGATAAATTTGTCATGGGCGAGTGATTTAATCTTGTTTTCCCAAGCCACATATATACCGGCTGCAATCGACTGCGGTTCGAGTTTGTAATCCCAGTTTGTCAAAAAATCCCTGGCTTCAGATGATGTGCCTGTCATTGAAAGATTGGCAAGTAAAGGAATTAATGTTCTGGCAGGAATTGATAAGTAATCGACCTGCAATGCTTTCATATCTTCCATATCAAATTTTTTCCCCGATCCAAGTACTTCATTTGAACGATCTCCCCGGTAAGGATCTGACCAGGAGAACCCTATGGCATCCCAATTTTCATAATCATCAGGAACAACATATTGATTTGAAGTCGCAAAGAAACCTTTCTCCGGGTTCAACAAATGCGGTTTTTCTATGATAGGCAAATAACCGTCCCACTCATAACTGCCATCTCCCGGAACTGGCACCAGACCACTGAAATTTCTTCGAACAGGCGCAATTCCAACGGATTGCCAGCCAATATTCCCTTTCGGATCGGCCCAGATCATGTTTTCGCCCGGGATATGGCTATAATTGCATGCAGCACGAAATTCTTCCCAGCTCTTTGCCTGATTCATTCGCAGAGATGCCAGATATGGCGCACCACCCGGTTCCAGCCATGCACATCTGATAGCGTAGGCTTTGTGGTTTAAAGAATCAATATAAGTAACCGGGCCGTGCCTTGTGTACAATAATTCAACCTTAACATCATTCTTTCCTTTTATTTTTATGTTTTCATTAATTGAGGTCATTTCCTCCCATGAGCCTTTGTAGCTATATTGTTTCAGGTTTGCAGGGTTCAGATCATAAACATAGAGGTCTTCACCATCCGTACTGAAAATTGTTAAGCCCCATGCCCCATATTCATTATGTCCGATTGAGATACCCGGAATTTCGGGTTCCCCTCCGCCGATGACATTCCAACCGGGAGCTACCAAATGGGTCATATACCGAAGTGAAGGAACAGCAATGGTGCGATGAGGGTCATTGGCCATATAAGTGTTACCATCTTCCATCAGGGCACCACTCACTACCCAATTATTGCTCCCGATCGACAAGGGATCTTCTTTTGGATCGTCAGTTAACGCAAATGCCATTTCTTCTGAAGAATTTAAATAGGCCGAATCAATATCCTCAGACCTAAAGCGTAAGGTTCGGCGGTAGGCATTGTAAAGCTCCAATATATTGTCTGTTAATAATTCCTTATTGATCTTCGGATCAAGGTCGATGATCGGATTCTTGGGATGAAACCAATACAGGTCTTTTACACGTTCTGATCCTAATTTGGCAACGGCCTGTCCAATTTGCAGTTCAGAACCAATGTTGCCAAGTAGTCCCTGGTGCCTTGAGATTATAACTTCGGGTGTCCATTTTTCGGGAAGGATATTCAGCATTTTAAACTCGATGGGAAGTTGTTCCGGATTAGCTCTTATTTCATCTATGTAGGCATTTACACCATCAGCATAGGCAGTTATAATATCTACCCCATCCGGATGATAATGGTTCATTTCCTCATTCATATCTCCCCTGAATTTAAAAAGCCGTGTGCCGATATCCCTTTTTAACTCACGTTCTCCCAAAATTTCTGCCACAGTTCCTGTAGCCTGCCGTCTCCAGACTTCAAATTGGAAAAGCCGGTCTTCGGCAGCAGCATATCCCTGGGCAAAAAAGAGGTCGTGCTGGTTTTTGGCATAAATGTGATTGATCCCCCATTGATCCCTCAGGATTTCAACCGGTTCAAATAAACCCATCACATCCTTCTTAGTTGTGGAAGAGTTGCAGGAAGCAAGAATGATTAAAACTGACAAGAATAGAAATTTTCTCATGGTCTAAATATTAGGTGGTTCGATGATATTATTTATCGAATTTTTATTTTTCTTTGAATCGGCAATTAATGAAAAGGCCATAAACTGAACTTTATCCCTCCATTTAGGTTTATATATCACAGCCTTTGTTTGTTTATGTATATCCTAAATATTTCAATCATATCTCATGATTTAAACTTTTAAGCGGGGAGAATGAAAACAAAATATTTTCACAGTAAACTTAAGAAAAAAAGATGACACCCCAAACTGAGATGCCATCTTAATTATCAACCAAATTAATTTTGTGAATCTGTATGATAATAGAAACAAGGCAAAAGATACAAGACACAAGACTCAAGACAATTCAAGTTTCAAGTTTCGAGTTTCGAGTTTCGAGTTTCAAGTTTCAAGTTTCAAGTTTCGAGTTTCAAGTTTCAAGTTTCGAGTTTCGAGTTTCAAGTTTCAAGTAACAATTAAAAAGTAACCAGTAACCAGTAACCAGTAACCAGTAACTAGTAACTAGTAACAAGAAAAAGCTGTCTAGAATCTAACGTCTAATATCTAATATCTAATATCTATTCCTACTTAGAGTCTATTTCAATGCGTTTATTATCTTTTCCGCCATTCACCGATTCGGTATTAAACTCAATCCACCCGGCGGCACCATTGGTTTTTACCAGATAACGGATTCTAAGCGAATCTTCACCTCTCAATAAAAATTCCGTTTCTTTTGTCCCGGAGCTTTTGGCTTTTGCCGAACTGGTGTTGGTTGAAATTGTTGTATTTCCATCCGAGATTTCCAGCAACTCGATATTTCCGGAAGCATTAAAGAAAATCTTGTCCTTTACATAATCCCCCAGTTTTATCGTTCGGTCGGAAACCGTTGGATAAACCTTATCGTTTTTTACGATAACATCCACCCATAAAAGGTTATGAACCGCAGGGGTTACTTCAATACTTTCAATTTCAACCTTCGGAAATTGGCTTGCGCAATACATCACGAACTGGGCATTTTTTTCGGCTTCCATTTCGATGTAACGGGCAGGTGGGGTGCGTCCGATATGTTTTTTTAAACTACCACCCATCCATATTTCGCCCAGATCAGGATGATTGAATTGATAAGGATTGATCCAGCCTTCACCGTTCAATTCTATATCTACAAATTCAACGTACTCTTCGTCCGTAATTCGGCCATCATCGTTTTTATCGGCAGCAAATACAGGAGAACCCCACAGTTCGATGAGGTAAGCATAATTGCCCAGCATCTCGTATGAGCTGGCTTGTGCTTGTCCCTGACCTCCGGAAGGAGTGGGACGATAGTTTTTCAGGATGCGCGCTCCCATCTCGACAATCTTGGTTTGGGTTTCCATGTCGGTTTCATATCCTTTTTGAAACTGGTAATCGAAAGCCTGAGCATATTTATTCTCTTTACGGCGTTCGGCCAATTGTTGGTCGAGTCGGGTTTTTGCCTGTGCCACTTGTTCCGGAGTTCTGCTATCTCTGGCTTGTGGTGGTCTTGAAAACATGATCAACCTACCGGTATTATGAAAATGGAAACTGGCAAAAATATTGGGATGTGCCAGCTGAAATTCAAAAACATTGCGGGTTTCAGGTTCCGACATGGGATAAGGATTTCCGGCTTGTAAATTCCAATCGGAAGGAAAATTCCGGTTAGGATCAGGCCCGCCCAAATCATCTTCGTTGATGCTTCCATCGCCATCGTTATCAAAACCTTCGGAACCGATACGGTTAAATCGCATTACCTTTTCAGCTTTATCGGTTATCATTTCAAAACGGCGTCCATCGATTGAAAGTTTGAACATCCCATTCGGATCTTCTTTGTACATGGTGGTTAATTCACCATCACCGTCCACATCTTCTGTTTGGTCCTCATCGTACAAACCATCACCATCATTGTCTTCAGGGCGGTAAGTTTCGCGTGGGTTATTTTCGGTATTCGGGAACTCGACATACGATGCATTCGCGTCAACATTCAATCCGGGCAGGATATAAAAAGTGGTTCTATTCAACATTTCATAAACGTAGGGATCGTATTCGTAACGGGTAAGTAAATACCAGGCTGTATAAAGTGAGCACATGATCCCGTTTACTTCATTTCCGTGAATCGCACCATCAACCCACATGGCAGGTTTTTCGGTATCCTTTCCGGTTTTTTTGGCCGTGATGGTAAGTAAGTACTGATCTCTTCCCATTCTTGATTTCCCGATACTTTCGATGCTGGCCAGGTTTGGATATTTCTTTTGCATATCGTGCATGATCTTGGTCCAATCATTGTAGGAATAATAATGCTTCCAGCTCATTACAAAATCCAATTCGCCATGATAGCCACCGGGCTGTGTTTGTTTTTTTTCCTGTGCGTTAACGGTTAAACAAAGAGAGACTGTTAACAACATACTTGCGATAATATATTTTACTTGCATGATTTTTCCCTCCTTATTTAATGGTTAATGATTTTACTTGTGTACCGCCTTTTTGTGAACTCACTACGATTTGCAGCGGACTGTTGTCTTCAACGGCAATCAACCACTTTACTTCACGCGTGGAGCCCATTTCTTTCTTTTCAGGTGTTTCCCCTCTGGGTTCTTTTGGTGCTGGCATGCCAAAAAATCTTTGTTGTTGTGAATTATCTTGGGGAGGAATGGGTCTGTAACCCGGGATTTTAAGTTTCCCTTGAATTACACCCATTTTTTGATATGCATTTCCTTGTAAGAAAGTGACTTTATCCCGATCGCCAATCAGCCAAACAACATCTTCGCGGTTTAAAGGAAGCTGTTCTCCGTTGGCACGTTGTGTGGCAAGTTTACCAATATTTTCAATGGTTGCTGTTACTTCCACAATTTTATAATTTCCTTTCGATTTTCCTTTTTTAATATTGACCTTATTGTCTTTCATCATTGCCTCAGCTTCAGCAGCATTCGCAGAATAAAGTACTCTGGCGCTTGCCTCTTTGATAACTACTTTGGGCATGAGCTGTGCCCTGAACAATTCGAATTGCCAATGGGTTTCACATACATCGATCAATGGTTGTCCTGGGAATGCATTGTTACTGCCATACATCGGGATCCAGCCTCCAATTTCTCCTTCGCCCAATTCGGGGTGTTTGTATTTTTTCCATGGGATAAATAATTTTCCTCCGAACTTTTCGTCCTGGTATTTTAATATAGCACGTTGGGTTTTGATATAGGCATCATCGCCTGTAAACTCGGGGATACCTTTTATGTCTTTGCGGATGTTCCATAATTCGGTAGTGGTTGCATAAACACCCCATTGCATAAATGCCCAATCTGATTGAAATCCAAACTGGATATTTTGATCCAAGATTTCATTGTAACTGGTGGTCCAGCCACGGGTAAATTCGTAACCTCGTTCTATTGCATATTTGTTTTTCGAGGTTTTCTTTAGCTCTTCTTTATAAAATTCAATTGAATCGGGGTACAGATAAGCATTAGGAATTTCTTCCCCTAATAATTCGAGGTATTTTTTCCCCATCACCATATCATAAACTGCAACATCATTTTTATGCATACTTTTGGGCGATTGGGTACCGCATGGGCGGATGGTATAACCACCTGAGGTATGGTAAAACTGAGCCATGAAGATATTAGTGTGATTAGTAAAAAACTCTGCTAAAGCACGCGTTTCAGGTTCCGAGAAAGGATAATCTCCCTGTCCGCCTTTCATCCCATCATCTTTAAACCATTTTTCGGAGAAGTTACGGTTCAGGTCAATGCCGAATTCTGAATCTTCTCCACGTTTTCCATCATTGTCATTGTCTTTATCTTCACGAATCACCGACCATCTTTCTTTAGTCGTTTTTTCATCTTTTCCTAATTGAATCATCAATCGGGGATCAACGTCATCCATGATATAAATACCTTTGGGATCTTTATAACGGAATTGGGTGTAAAATCCGTCACCGTTCAAATCATCGGGACCGTCCTCATTAATTTTCCCATCCTTATCATCATCTTTTAATTTTGAATTATAACGTTGCGGAATCCCAACCTCAACGCTATTATAAACGCCATCAGGATTAACGATGGGACAGATATAGAAAGCCTGTTCGTCGACCAACCGTGTGATGTTTTCATCATTGCCATAACCGCTTACCAATTTATCAATAATGTAAAGGCTGACCTCTGTACCCGTATATTCGTTACCATGGGTTGCTCCCGAAATCCAGAAGCCCGGCTTACCCAAATCAGATGTCATTTTCGGAACATTGTTTATGCCCTCTTTTCGCGTATTGCGGAGTTCAACAAATTGGTCGATGGTATTTCCCGTTTTCTGATTTGAGATAATCAGCAAACTGATGGGACGGTCAAAATTACTCCGGCCAATCTCAACCAATTGCGTGATATTGGGATATTTTTTTGCAACCTCTTTAAGATAAGTTTGGGTTTTTGTATATCCATGAAAGCTGTTGAAATCGATTGGGACTTTCTGTGAATAAAGGTTTACCCCGAAGCCGGACATGATTAAAAGACCAAATGTCAGGCAAATTGTCTTTTTGTTGGCAAAGAAAAGTTTCATAATTGGGTTTTAGTTTGGTTTAAGAATAGAATACATAAACCTAGTAAAAAACTAAGTGATAATTAAATAAAATAGACGTAAAGAGCAGATTTATCGATAAGCACAGATGCTTGAAATATAGATGTGATATTGAGGCGAAGCCTGAGCCGAACAGATTGATTGCAATTTTTGCATTATGGTACGATTAGGTTATTAGTGATTTGAAGTATAAATAGATGTTGATTCATCCATAAGTTAAAAAATTATAAAAAATTAATTAAACCTGTTAAATGCTGAGGAGAGATTGGTTTTATTTTTAAATTTGATTTCAGGAATAAATTAAGCAAAGCAAGATAGTCTCCCCAATATTTTTTAACCTAATTCTAATAATTATGAAAATGAAAAGAAAGCTATTCAATTTAATCGTAGTGTTTTTATTAATTTTTACGGTTTCTGGTTATGGTCAGAAATACGATCTTTCTGCACCCGTAAAGCTTGATCCTAAAATCAGGACAGGAGTTCTTGATAATGGGATGAAGTATTATCTTGTTCCTAATAAATTACCTGAAAATAGAGGTGAGTTTTACATAGTCACCAATGTTGGTGCCATTCAGGAAGATGATAATCAGAATGGCCTGGCCCATTTTACCGAGCACATGGCATTTAATGGCACTAAAAATTTTCCTAAAAAAGGGATATTAGACTACCTCGAAAAGATAGGAGTGAAATTTGGAGAAAATGTGAATGCTGGAACCGGTGTTGAACAAACCATGTACATGCTATCGAGTGTACCTTTAACAAGGGAAGGAATAATCGACACCGCCTTGTTGATTTTGCATGATTGGGCACATTACATCTCGTTTGAGGATCAGGAAATTGATCTTGAGCGTGGCGTGATTCGCGAAGAATGGCGTATGTACGGATCTGCTTCTGAAAGGATTAATAATAAACTGGCACCAATCATATATAAAGGTTCAAAATATGCCAATCGAAATGTAATTGGAGATACTGCTGTTATTAATCATTTTAAGTACGAAACGATTAGGAATTTCTACAACAAATGGTATCGTCCCGATTTACAGGCACTGATTCTGGTCGGTGATTTTGATGTTGATGCCATGGAGTTGAAAGTGAAAAAACAATTCAACACAATCCCGAAAGTTGAAAACTCGGCACTAAAAGAATCTTTTTTAATTCCCGATAACAAGGAAGTTCTAATTGGCATCGCAAGCGACAAGGAGGCAACCAACACTGAAGTAAGGATATATTTCAAACACAATAATATTAAAGATGAAGATAAGAACATCGGGTATATGAGGCTTCAGTATCTCAGAAACTTCATCAATTCAATGTTTGGACAGCGAATGAGTGAATTGTCGCGCACGGATAATGCTCCATTTATGGGTGCCATGTGCTTTTATACTGGTTTTACCAGAGCCAAGGATGCATTTATGGGTGTTGCTTATGCAAAGCCCAACGAGGGCATAAAGGCGTTGAATTCGCTCCTTACCGAAATGGCAAGAATGAAACAATATGGTTTTACCGCTGGTGAATTTGATAGGGCTAAAGCCAATTATTTCAGAGGTCTTGAATCGAGGTATATGGATCGTGACAAGAGAAAAAACCGGGAAATTGTCTATCCGATTATGAGCTATTTTCTAACCAACAATCCAAGCCCTGGAATAGAATTTGAGTATGAGTTTGCAAAGGAAATGATCCCCACGATTACACTTGATGAAATTAATGCAGAAGCCAAAAAATATGTAACCGATGAAAATATTATAATAACTGCAACCGGTCCTGAAAAGAGTGATATTACACTTCCCACAGAAAAAGAAATACAGAATGTGTTGGCAAATTATAAATCTGCAAAAATTGATGCATATGTAGATAACCTATCCGGTAAGAAACTGCTTGAAAAACTTCCTCCTGCAGGAAAAATCACTGCCACAAAAGAAAACAAAGATTTTGGAACCAAGGAATGGACCCTTTCCAATGGCATGAAAATTATTCTTAAACCAACCGATATTAAAGAGGACGAACTGCTGATTCGTGGTTTTAGTGAAGGCGGCTTGTCAAAATTAAACCAGGAAGACGTGATGTCGGGCATGTTTCTTGGCGGAGTTGTTTCCCAAATGGGAATTGGCGAATTTTCATTAACCGATCTGAGTAAAATGCTTGCAGGTAAACGTGTGAATGTTTCTGTTAGTTTGGGCGAATACATTGAAAACATCAATGGACAAACTTCACCAAAAGATTTGGAAACAGCGTTACAGCTAATACACCTTTATTTTACCAGTCCGCGGTGGAATGACAACGAGTTTAAAACCTTTATGGACAGGCAGAAGGCGAACTATCAAAATGCAGATGCTGATCCTCGAAAAGCATATTTCGATACCATCAATGTGATGCTGAAAAATCATAGTCCAAGAAATATACCCGTCAATTCCAAATCATTAGAAAAAGTTTCGTTTGAAAGAATCAAATCTATATACACCGATCGGTTCTCTGATCCGGGGAACTTCACACTTCAACTGGTAGGAAAAATAAACCCCGATGAAATTAAACCTCTGGTTGAAAAATACCTTGCATCGCTGCCAACAGTTAAACGAAATGAAAAAAGTATTAATCATGGTGCAAACCCGCCTAAAGGCAAGGTGATCAATGATTTTAAAAAGGAAAATAAAACACCGAGAACTTCAGTTTATGTTGCGTTGACAGGCAAATCGGATTTCACCTTCGATGATCGGATAAAATGGAGCGTATTAGAGCACGTACTCAAGCTTCGTTATACAGAAACTATCCGGGAAGAACAAGGCGGCACCTATTCGATTGCCGTTAATAGTTCTGTTTCACGATTACCGGAAAAATCTTTCAGGTTGATCGTTAATTTCGACACCGATCCTTTGAAAGCCGATATGCTAAAAGATATTGTACATAAGGAAATTCAAAAGATTGCAGAAAATGGACCTTCCGAAGATGATTTGAACAAAGCTAAAGAGTTTTTCCTGAAAAAAATACAGGAAAATATGAAAGAAAATGGCTGGTGGAATACAACACTTTTTGCCTATTACTACGATGGCCTAAACATACTTACCGGTTATGAAGAAAAAATAAAGGCATTGACTACCAAGTCTGTACACGACTATGCAAAAAAAGTACTGACACAAGGTAATGTGTTGGAAGTGGTGATGAGACCTTTGTAATAGCGAACTTTCATTGTTGAAAAAGCAAAAAGAAGTTGAAATTATTATGAAACCGAACAAATAATATCTGACAATTAAAATTTGTACAAGGAGGCTATCTAAATCAATAGGTAGCCTCTTTTTTTGTGAAACTCAGATTTCAAAAACAGTCTGTCCCGCAGTTAATGCGGGATAGTGAATTGAAATCTGTAAGATGAACGCCTGCCTGCCTAAACAGCAGTACAGGCAGGAATCCCGATAGCCCCGCTTGAGCCGGGAAGTTGATTTTTTTGCTTTAACTAGCGATGCCCGCAAACAAAGCCTGCTTGTTATAGAACGACGGCGGTGCAACCGCCGCCGAACCCTTATCTGTTTTATTATTACAGCCTCAGCTTAACAGGGATGGCTTCCCGAACTCGCCAAGAGCGAGTCGGGACGCCATCCCTGTGATCTATGATGTCCTTTTGTCTTGACACAAAAGGACGAAAAAGTCAAGACTTTATAAAATTCCCAAGAAGCCCTAATCTGCGCCAAAACCCCGCGACCCCAGCCGCTATGGGTTATTTATTATCCGGTTCGTGGATGAAAATTTTTTTGTTTTTTTGTACACGATAGAAGGAACGCTTCGGGATCGCTTAGCGCAATTCCTTCGCTTTTTGTCGCAAAAAGGTCTTCTTGGGAATTTAATAAGGTCGATTGAGATAAAGCCTTTTTTAATCTGCCTTCCGCTTCGGAAATAACCGAGTTTGTCGATAAATCCATAAGCATAATTTTGAGGATCTTTGGTTCCGGTGTTTTCGCTATTGCGCCAAAGTTGCCGGATATTGCCATTAAGGTTGTAGCTGATGTCATCAATCGTGAAATGATTGGCAGCCTGGTTAAAGCCGGGAAGTTGATTTTTTTGCTTTAATAAGCGATGCCCGCAGGCAAAGCCTGCTTGTTATGAAACGACGGTTGTGCAACCGCCGCCGAATTCTTATCTGATTTATTGTTACAGCCTTAGCTCAACTGGGTTCCCAATATTTGCTTGATTAAACCGCATGACGTCAATTCAGAAGATGCTGGTGCATACAACAGTGCCAACTTTGCCGGAAAATCCACCAAGGATCCATTTTGAAATTGTTCTCATGATAAAAAGATTTTTAATTAATACATTATTTAATACTCAAAATTTGTACAATAGATTGAAAGAATTTGAATCCTGTTCACTAGGAGTTAATACGGACTTAATTAGGAGAATCTCCCTTTTTACCAGATGTAATCGGCCTGAAGATTTTCGGGAATTTAGCCCTAAGAATATTCAAGACGATGGTAGAAATAATTCCGCCAATTAATGCAATTACTGTGTACTAAAAATCTGGTCGATCAAACCAGAGTCAATGAAAATGAAACAGAGTCGATTTACGGAAATGAACAGAATGAACCATTAATCAAACCATAAACCTCCAAAAAGCGAAGTGGGGATGAATTGCAAGTCTTTTTTATGGTTTACGGTGTGTTAGCCAAAGAGCAGGCTAAATAGTAAAAAATATTGCAAGGGGGAGGGGGAATAAATTTGCTTAAGGTTTTATTACACCATCCGGATATTATTTGTTCCTTTTAAGGGAGTAAAATAAGGATAGATGGATTTGGAGTAATAAAATTTGAAGTAACCCATTAGTAACGAATTTCACATTTAACCTTTGATTACTTTCAACCCTCCATTTAATCATTAATGTTGGCAATTCACACAGTACATAAGTATTTTTGATTAAATATAATATCTTTGTTATAATGGACACATATCAGGCTATTATAATTGACGACGAGCGCAATCTTTGCGAGGCATTAGAAATAATGTTAAAGCAAAATTGCCCTAATGTCATGCTATGTGGCATTGCCAACTCAGCAAAGGTTGGCAGACAATTATTGGCTGAAAATAAAGTTGATCTGATCTTTTTGGATATTAAGATGCCAGGTGAAGATGGTTTTGCTTTTTTAAATACAATTTCAGCAGAAGATTATGCAGTTATCTTTACGACAGCATACCAAGAATTCGCACTGAAGGCAATTAAAGCAAATGCGATTGCTTATTTGCTAAAACCCATCAACTCAGAAGATTTACAGGTATCCGTCAATAAAGCAATTTCCTACCTTGTCCTAAGAAAAAATAAAGAAGAAGTTAAGCAATTATATAATGAATCTTTAAACAATTTAAGACTTCAGTTAAAGGATTCTTCTTTACATACTGATAAAATTACGATTTTTGAACAATCCGGATTTAGAATTTTAGAGGTAAAATTAATTCGATATCTGGAGGCTGATGGTAACTATACCATCATACATTTATCCGGGCTTGATAAAATTGTGTCTACTAAATCGTTGGGTGAATTTGGTAAGATTTTAGATCAACCTGTGTTTTTTAGGATACATAAATCTTTCATTATAAATATGAACTACCTAAAGGGCTATTCAAATTACCAAGGAAGTTTTGCTATCATTGATGACAATACCAAACTATCGATATCCAGACGAAGGATCAACGAATTCAAACAATTAATAAATTACTTCTCAAAAAGTATAGTTTAGTGGCCAGATGTTTTTTTATTTTCATTCTTTTTATTACTTGTGTAAATTATTTGTTTGGGCAAAGCCCTTTAATTAAAAATTATACAATTCGTGAAGGAATGCCTACTAATACAATTTATTATTCCTTTCTAGATAGAGATAATTTTATTTGGTTCGCCACAGATGACGGAGTGGTCAGATTCGATGGTAAAGAATTTCTACATTTTAATGTCGATGATGGTTTGGATCAGAATGAAATTATCCGAATTAAACAGGATAAGTCAGGTAGGATTTGGTTCTTCAATCTATTTGGAACAGCTAATTATTATTATCAGAATAAACTTTACAGTAATAAAAATTCTGAGCTTTTAAAGAAGGTAGCGTTGCCATTTTTTATTCGTGATTTTTTCGAAGACAATGACTCTACAATCTATCTATATGATAGTCAATATAATTTTTGTATTATCCATCCTAATCAAGATGTGTTAAAAATAAGTTTGTATAATGAGAATTTGACAGGAACAGACCTACTGCATTTCAATAAATCAGAAGAAGGAGAATTTCTGCTTTGGACTAACCAATATTTATTATCATTGGATAATTTTCATACTGATACTAAGCAAATAAAAAAGATTCAAAATACCAATAGATTATGTACTAATAAGGAGTATGAATATCTTTTGTTCAACGATGAAGAAGAATTAATACTGTTTAAGGATACAGAAATTCTGGAAAAAATTAATATCCATTTGGGGACGGTGAGAGTTGCTTCAGTGCTGATTGCAAAGAATGGAATAATATGGATTGCAACAATGGACAAAGGGGTGTTTTGTTTCAAAGATAAAGTGATGTTTGATCAAATAGATATTAAACAGGCGCAATCTATTATGGAGGATGCTGATGGAAATATTTGGATAACCTCCATGAGTAATGGAGTTTATAAAATTATTACCGACTTTGACCTTATAAAATTTTACGGTAATTCTAATTTTGAAGGTAAGACCATCTCTATTTTAAGTAAAAGTGAGGATGAAGGGATGTGGGCCACGGATGGATTTTCATTTTTTTTATTAAAGAACAACATCATTTTTAAAAACACAAATTACCTTAATTTCAAAAATATTGATTTCATCCGTCAGTTAAAAAATAAAACTTATGTATTTGCCAGTTTACACGAAGGCATATGTTTTTATTCGAATTTACTGCTTGACACTATAAAGCGAGAAGTTTTTTTTAATAGTGAAATGTTATATAAGGTAGAATCTGGAAAAGATATTATAATTAATAATGCTGAAAATAAATTAGCAAACAGATCAACTTATTCAATTACTGAATATAATCTATCTGCAGAAATAAAAGTGATGTTTACTTTAGATTTGGGAACCAGAGTATATTATCAATATTTTAATAAAGATGATGAAA
>JAHIVC010000089.1 GCA_018816945.1 Bacteroidota bacterium
CAGAACTAAATTTCAAAATGTCAAAGAACGATTTAGGCTTAATGAGCCAAATTTGTTTAACTTTTAAATATTGTCCCAATTTTTATGGGACACTAATGATTGGGTTTTATGCTAAAAGCTCAAGAGGATGTGTATGAAACATCGCTCGAAGATATGCTTAACCAAAGCATGAATAAGGCATTTATATTGGGATTACCACACCCGCACAGCAAGGGTGAGTTTATGGTGCAATATCAGTTTATGGGCATGGGTGCGACTCAAATACACGATGGTACAAACGAATTAAGCCCTTCTGATGTACTGGCAAACTACCAGCAAACACCCACAAAAATGAAAACATTGGAACACATGTTTATGGGTATGTATGCACCATCCGACCGTTTGACACTTATGCTTTCTGGAAAATTTATAAACAGTACAATGGATATGGAAACTTACGCTGGAACAATGTCAACAAGCTCTTTCACGGAAAAAGCTTCAGGTTTCGGCGATATGAATTTGCTCGCATCGTATTTGTTTTTAAATCGTGAATCGCACAATTTACTTTTAAGTGCCGGCTTATCATTGCCTGCAGGTTCTGTTGGTTTAAATGGCAGTATGGGTACATTACCCTATTCAATGCAAACAGGAACAGGTACATTTGACCCTGGTATTTCATTAACCTATATGGGCTCAACCATGAAATGGTCGTGGGGGACGGACTTGGGTAGTACTTTTAGACTTTATGACAACAAAAGAGACTATAAAACCGGCAATTTGTATCAGGTAAGTGTTGGAGGTGCATACCAATGGTTACGATGGTTTTCAACCTCTGCAAAAGTACAGGGTTTTATTTTAAAAGAAATTAGTGGAAATGATGCTTCCATGGATGCTTCCCTAAGTCCTGTTTACGATTCCCGATATACAGGCGGCAAAACTATGAATGCTACAATTGGAGCCTATTTTAGAGTACCTGACGGATTTTTTAAGAACAATACATTTTCAATTGATTATAAACAAAATGTGTACGAAAATATGAATGGAATTCAGCTTGCGCCTGACAAACAGATTGTATTAACATGGCAATGGATTTTCGGTATAAAAACAATTAAATAAGGCAGGCTATGCAAAAGATAAAAAATATAATAATTGCTTTAGGCGCATTCCTTTTTTTTACTGCACAAATTAAGGCTCAGGTAATTGACTCGAAATATGAAGCTCTCTTTATTTATAATTTCACCAAAAATATTGAGTGGCCACGCAATGATGGGCACAGTGAATTTATCATCGGAGTACTTGGAAATGGAGAAATTGTAACTGAACTACAATTAATGGCTTCATTAAAAATGGTTGGTGATAGAAAAATAACTATCAAGGTGTTTGATAACAACGAAAAGATTGAGCATTGCCACCTTCTTTTTATTACGAAAAAACTTTCAGGTCAAATATCTGTAGCGCAACAAAAATTAAAAGGAATGTCAACACTTTATGTAACTGAAAGCCCTGGAATGGCGCAAAATGGTTCAAGTATCAATCTGGTAAGTAAAGTAAATAAAATTGTATTTGAAATTAACACTAAAAATATAAAAGAAAATGGCCTGAAAATTTCCAATTCACTTTTAAGCCTTGCAGATAAAATTATTGAAAATTAATTTTTTAAAAAAATGACATGTGGAAATATAAAATTATAATCCTTTTCTCTTTTTTTATTTCATTGCTTTTAGTAAGCAGTTGTAACAGGCAAGTTGCACAAAGTAAAACCCCAAAACAATACTTTTACAGTTGCCCCATGCACCCAGATGATATTTATTATCTGCCTGGCAAATGCTCCAAATGTGGAATGACGTTTGAAGCTTGGGAAATGGGAAATATGCCAAATAAAAAATCAAGCAATTCGCATTCTGGTCATTTAAATTCAGGCAGTAGTGCCGGGGGCTGTCATTAAAACTTTATACTGTATAATATGAAAACAATTGCAAAATTATTATCCGTAATGTTTCTGGTAGCAGGTATGACCCTTAATGCCTCAGCACACGAGGAACACCATCACGAAAAAAAAGACACGGAACAAAAAAAGGTCGAAATGTCTGATACATCAAAAACAGTTATTAATACGGCAGTTACTCCCATGTCAACAGGTTTTTCTACTTTACATCCGCTTGTTGTACATTTCCCTATTGTTTTGTTAATTATAGCTGCATTATTACAAATTGCAGGGCTATTTTATTCAAAAAACAATTGGGATTATATTACCTTGTTTTTACTCGCAGGTGGAGCTTTGGGGGCATACTTTTCAGGTAGCTACTTTCATCCACATACAGAGGGGCTTTCTTCAAGTGCTGCCGAAATTTTAGAGCGCCATGAGCTTTTTGCTTCACTTACCTTATACTCGTCAATTGCTGCACTCATCTTTAAAATTGCAGGTATGTTTCTGGTTAAAAGCAGAAAACGGATGTTTGAAATTATTACTGCCATCATTCTTTTATTTTCAGCCATCAGTGTTTCCGTTGCGGGTCATTGGGGCGCATACCTTACACATGTTGAAGGTGTTGGCCCACAAGGTAAGTTCATCGAAATTGAATAACTTTTAAAGAAATTATCATGTTTAACCGACTTGTCAAATATTTTCTCGAAAACCGTCTGGTTACTTTTATCTTTCTCATTGCATTTGTAGTGTTGGGAATAGTGTACACACCTTTCAATTGGAATACTGGCGTATTGCCACGTGAACCTATTCCGGTTGATGCAATTCCCGATATTGGCGACAACCAACAAATAGTTGCCACCGAATGGATGGGGCGTTCTCCTAAAGATATTCAAGACCAGATAACGTACCCGCTTACCACTGCTTTGCTTGGTATTCCGGGAGTTAAAACGGTGCGTAGCACTTCCATGTTTGGTATGTCCTTTATCTATGTTATTTTTAACGATGAGGTCGAATTTTACTGGAGCCGCTCCAGAATCCTCGAAAAACTAAATTCCTTACCAAAAGGAACTTTGCCCGATGGAGTTACGCCCACCTTAGGTCCCGATGCAACAGCGCTGGGACAAATATACTGGTACACCCTCGAAGGGCGTGACCCTAAAACAGGCAAACCAAATGGTGGTTGGAATCCGCAAGAGTTACGAACCATTCAGGATTTTTATGTGAAATATGGACTTTCAACCGCCGAAGGTGTTTCGGAAGTGGCTTCCGTGGGCGGTTTCATTAAAGAATACCAAGTGGATATTAACCCCGAAGCCCTCAAAGCTTACAACGTTTCGGTAATGGACGTTATGAATGCTGTTCGTAAAAGCAACCTCGATATTGGGGCTGAAACGGTCGAACTCAATAACGTTGAATATATAATCAGGGGTTTAGGATATGTTAAGAGCATTGAAGACCTTGAATTATCGGTTGTAACAGTACGTAATAATGTTCCTGTACGCATCAAAGATGTTGCCCACACATCATATGGCCCTGCTACACGCCGTGGTGGGTTAGATAAAGGCGGTTCTGAGGCTGTGGGGGCTGTTATAGTGGCTCGTTATGGTTCAAACCCTATGGATGTTATCAGCAACATTAAAGACAAAATAAAGGAAATTGATGCGGGTTTGCCTCAAAAAACTTTGCCCGATGGTAGTGTGTCAAAAGTAACCGTTGTACCGTTTTACGACCGCACTGGTTTAATTAGTCGATCCTTAATAAGATTTTAGATTGTTGATATTCAACATATTAATGTTAATAACTGATATTTTTTGATGTTCAAAACTGCAAGAAAAAGCGTAATTTTATATCAAAAGCTTGCAGAAAATGATCGGAAAAAC
>JAHIVC010000090.1 GCA_018816945.1 Bacteroidota bacterium
CAGGATATTGCTGGTATTTACAACTGGAAAATCAACCTATATGAACGGCAATTTCCTGAAAATAGTTTTGGAATGCCGGATTACAACCAAAGTATTTATGGCGTAAACTTTACACCGCCAGGCTGCGAAACCATATCTCTGTGTTTTTTGTCGAATGGCAGCATGAGCAGTCATGCCCATTTAAAGTTTTATGGAAAAACCAACGAACAGCCTGAAAAGGAATATTTATACATGCTCTCGATAAAAACGCAATTTGCCAATGTTGAAACACATCAGTTTATTATTCAACTTTTTCGTTACCTCAATACAAAATATTTTGTCAATTTTACTCTTACAGACGATGGACGTTACTGGGAAACAAATGATATTGATATACTTAAAACCAATTTTAAAAGAAATTCCGATTTGATATCCGGTTTTTCATCGGCACTTGAATGTGTCCCGATAGAAAAAGGAGAAACCATTGAAAACTACTTTAAAAGGTTATTAAACTTGATTCAGAAAAGAAAAAAACAATAATAGTATGCCTGAGAACCAAATTATTGAATACAAAGAATCGTGGAGAGATGAATATCTGAAATGGATTTGTGGATTTGCCAATGCTAAAGGAGGAAAAATATTCGTCGGCATGAATGATAAAGGTGAAGTTGTTGGCATAAGTAATTCAAAACGATTGATGGATGATATTCCCAATAAAATACAAACCAATTTAGGAATTATCTGTGATGTTAATTTGCATCATCGTGAAGATAGAGCGTACATCGAAATTGATGTTAAGCCTTATGATGTTCCTATTTCTTATCAGGGCAAATACCATTACAGAAGTGGAAGTACAAAGCAGGAGTTAAAAGGTAATTCGTTAAATGAATTTCTGTTGAAAAAAGCAGGAAAGACATGGGATGATGTAATTGAACCTAGAGCAAAACTTGAAAATATTGATATTGCTGCTATTGAAGCATTTAAAAAAGGAGCCACTAGCAGCAAAAGGTTGCCGTTTATTGCAGATGAAGAAAATATTGAGCGAATTCTTGATAACCTGCTGTTATTGGAAGATGGAAAACTAAAACGTTCAGCAATTCTTTTGTTTGGAAAAAATCCTTGTCGTTTTTTTATCAATGCCTTTGTAAAAATCGGTCGTTTCGGCAAAACAGATGACGATTTAAAATTTCAAGAAATTGTGGAAAGTAATGCCTATCAACTAGCAGATAAAACGTTGGAAGTACTTGATAGAAAGTTTTTTGTTTCCCCAATAACATATGAAGGGTTGCAACGCATTGAAGGTTGGGAATATCCCTACGAAGCAATACGTGAAGTAATATTGAATGCAGTAGTCCATAGAGATTACATGGGAGCACCGATTCAAATTAGTGTTTATGATGATAAACTAATTGTCTGGAATGAAGGTTCTTTACCGGAAGATTTGACAATAGAAGATTTAAAGATTAAACACTCTTCACGACCACATAACCCAATACTTGCAAGTGCATTTTTCAAAGGAGGATTAATTGAAGCCTGGGGACGAGGAACAATTAAAATCATAAATGAATGTAAAAAGGCTGGTTTGCCTGAACCATTAATTGAAAATGTATCGGGTGGAATCAGTGTTACAATATTCAAAAATTCCCTTGACAATAAAACTCTTATTGACAAAGGATTAAGCAATCGACAGATTAGGGCAATAGAATATCTGAAACAACATAAGCAAATAACAAATAAAATATATCAAGAAATATGTGAAGTCTCCAAAGCAACTGCAACAAGGGATTTGACTGAATTAATTGAGAAGTACAAGTTATTGGAAAGGTCGGGAGAAGTTGGAGCAGGAACGACGTACAAATTGATTGGCTCATAATTGGCTCAATTGGCTCAAAAATGATTCAATACAGGCTCAAAAATGATTATTTCTTTAGCCAACGCAAAAGTCAAGCACATTGTCTGGTCGCACAAGCCAATGCACAACCAAAACCAGCCAAAGAGCTTGCCTGCCCCAACGCACAAACAGACAAAAATAAAGCACGAAACGCTAACAATGTATATACAAAATAGGCGAGATAGCAGTAAATTCAACGGTTGTAGCCCGCTTCAAAATTGTAACGGGTTGATAGGTTTGAAGCCCGCAATCGCCTACTTTGCATATACGAAACGTTGGCAAAAGAAACTGCCTCACATGCTGACTGAAAAATCAACTTGTATTAAACCAGCGTATGTGCTAATTTAGCAGGGTTATGATGATAAAATTGTAAGCCTCAACAGGTTTTTGGAGGGGCTGACGTTAATCACAATTTTATGAAAGCAAGCGGTGTAACAGTAGCGGAAATATTGACCAGGCTTCCTCCTGACAGGGCAGAACCATTTAACAAGCTACATCAGGTGATTATGCAAAATCTGCCTGATGGATTTGAACCGGCGATCAGTTATGGTGGATTGGGATATGTTGTTCC
>JAHIVC010000091.1 GCA_018816945.1 Bacteroidota bacterium
GCCGTCTTGTTCCCTGATATCAGTCAGGTCAAAATGAGTTAGTAAATCTTCCGGGAAGAAATGCTTTAAAATATCTTGTGCTTCCATGTAGCTAAATTAATTGTATTTCATTTTCCCCACCTGTTTTATCGGGTGAACCGGATTTTATAGGAGGTCATAGGATTTAAGCGAATAAAAAAGGGAGTAGTTCCCAATATAATTGCTGATAATGAATGTGTTAGAAGAAACAGCAAAACAAAAAGTGGGGAGCTAATCATGAGGGTAGTTATAAAAGATGAAAATCAACAAAAGAATGAAATAATACCTTTTTCATTTTTTAGAATTAAACAAGTTTCATTCATCTAAGTGAAATTCAATTCTTAATTTTCTTTATCGTCGGAAAACTAACTCCGAATTGGAATGTTGATATCCTCGCATTTCCAAATGATTGTTTATCGTTAAATGCACGGCTAAATTCGTGGCAATACCGGGCAAACAAGTTCAATTTTATCTCAGATGAAGACTTTTTATTTGAAAAATAAATCCAATAACCCAGTTCAATAGGGAAACTAAAACTAACCTTATTAAAAAACTCCTTTGCGTCAAGTTTTAATTCCGCTTCCAAATCATTCGTGTATTTTCCTATACTTTTTTGGCTTGCAGACGAAAGTAAACTAAGCTGCGGTCCGACGGCAATAAAAAAGTCGGGTGTAACATTATAACGCATCATGACTGGAAATTCAATATAACTGAGTTTTAAATCGGTGTGTGTAAGAACTAATTCTGAAGGCAAATCAATTAAGGGATTGGTATTTTTAATCCCTTTTTGAGAGAGCGGTTTGAATTGTGG
Organism: Bacteroidota bacterium; assembly: GCA_018816945.1. Lineage (NCBI taxonomy): Bacteria > Pseudomonadati > Bacteroidota > Bacteroidota bacterium. The sequence goes on from JAHIVC010000091.1 coordinate 830, forward strand.
ATTAAACTGCCAGCGTTCATTTAAATTCATATGCAATCCAAGCCCAAAATTTAAACCATATAACGTGCTACCATTTCCCATTTTCGAAATATTGCTTGCATTTAACGCTCCATCAATACTTAAATGAAGGTCCTCCGAAGCGAGTTTGTCTCCAAAAATGAGCAGTAAAATGGCAACCTGACCATAACTTGCGCCAATGATTAAGAAATTTAGCGCAAGCGTCATGAATAGTTTATAAAATATATTTCTCATATCCAATTGCAATAATTTTTAGTCCCAATTTTATACGTTAATAAAATCACAATTCAATTCATTAAAGCTTCCCATTTAATGGTAAACAAGTATCAATTTCACACAAAAACCTCACCTGCAATCTGTAATAAGCCTAATCTACAGTCATTTAACAAAGCGAATTCAATCAAGCAATTCATTAAAAAACTTTAGCTTAAAAAGTTTCCGTAAAAGTAATCAACTCCAATCATTTCAAGTGTCAACTTTAGTGGATTGTTTAATTTTCAATCTCATGGTAACTTTGTTCATGAATAAATTGCATTAAAATTTCAAGGTTATGAAAAAAACAATACTATTACTTTGCTTAACAATTCTAACAAATACTTTAATTAAAGCCCAGGATTTACAGTTTACACCTTTTGCAGGATATACATTTGCCGACAAGTTTAATTTTTACAGGGGAAATGCCAGAATTGGCGATGGATTCACGTATGGTGGAATATTATCGTATGTAATCCATAAAAGTGTTGCAATTGAATTAACATACAGCAGACAAGATTGTAATGCTTCAGCCTATTCCGATTATCACCAAATAGATGTATGGGGGCCAATGAGTGCAAACTACATTTATTTGGGCGGCAGTAAATTACTACCACTAAATGAGAAAATGTTATTATTTGCCGGTACAAATATTGGAATGGGAATTTATTCCGGGAAAGATAATAATCTTGGTTCAACCACCAAATTCGCTGTTGGATTTAACGGAGGGTTGAAATATTTTTTCTCTGATAGGGTTGGCTTGCGACTTCAAGCCAACCTGAATTTACCAATTACCGAAGTTGGCGCTGGTTTGTGGTGGGGAGGTGCTGGTCCGTCAGTTGGGTTATCATCACGCGTTCCATTTCTCCAGTTTGGTTTCACTGGTGGATTGGTTTTTAATTTAAATTAATATTTTCAAATCATTAAAATAACTTAAAATGTTAAATTACTTCAAAATCGGTAAAACAGTACTATCTGGCCTACTGTTAACACTTTTTTTAATGGCATGTTCAAGTTCTCAACGTGTCACAAGTTCGTGGATAAATAAAGAAGCGATTCCGGACGAACCGTATAAAACAATTTGCATAATTGCGCTGGTACCTGATAAAACAGCAAAATTAACCATTGAAGACAAAATGGCTAAACTTTTATCTGATCATGGAGTTAAAGCAGTAAAAAACACAGAATTATTTCCTTTTACTTTTGCTGATAATGAAGAAATTCCACGTGAGAAATTGCTTGAAAGAATGAAAGGTGCAGGATGCGACGGCATTTTTACGATTGCCGAGCTTGACGTAAAAACAGAAGAAAGATATGTTCCAGGAACTCAGCCAATGCCTTTACCTCCTTACAGGTATCGATACTACAACAGCTATTATTCTTATTATACATACCGTTATAATCAGATTTATGAACCTGGTTACGTAACAACAGAAACTACTTACTTTTTTGAATCAAACTTCTATGATCTAGCCACTGAAAACCTGCTGTGGTCTATTCAATCGGAAGCATTTGAACCAACCAATATTGACAGTTGGTTTCAAGGATATTCTGGTTTATTAATCAATCAACTTAAAAAGGAAGGACTGCTAGCCAAATAAATGATGAATCATTTACATTTTTGATCATGAGAAAAGTAGCATTATTGTTGGCTGGAGCTTATCAAACACCATGGAATCGGGATGGGTTGTAAATACATTAAGCACATCAATAACGCAATATGGCAAGCCAGAGATTATCCATTCCGATCAGGGCAGCCAGTTAACTCAGATGAATATGTGAATTTGGTAAAAGGCCTTGAAACGGTAAAGATATCAATGGATGGGAAAGGAAGGGCAACCGACAATGTTTATATTGAACGATTCTTCCGAACCATTAAATATGTTAAGATTTATCTGGAGCGTCCGGAGAACGGAGTTGAATTGCAATTGGTTTGTAAACAGTTTATTCACTACTACAACGAAAGACGGGATCATTCTTCTATCAGGGATGTACCGCCAAATAAATCTTACAGGAGGGCGGCATGAGTTGTCAACAAATCAGGGAAAGTATTAGTCTCCCCCCAGCCCCCTCCCCTCGTGCTAACAATAACTCTAATATTTGTTTAAAATACTGCCCAAAGGGATTAGACCATCTCAATACACACGCTGAAACATTAACAGACATTGAAGTTGAATTTACATACGGAGTACTTGACAATACTTTCCCCGACAATATGAAACCTCTGAATGGAATGTATATAACGGGAGACTCCTTAAATTTTATGCTTCCATCTCACATTGTATTTGTGGCTTCCTCAAGTTTCGATGCTGTCAATTTTGCCGGAGCAGTGGGCAGTACTTTAATTACCGACAATCTGGAACTGATTGATTAAAAATGTAATTCATTTAAAATAAAACTTGTAACCATGAACAGCAAAATGATTTTTGTAAATAACACATTGAAAGCAGGGATATTTTTTGTAATCCCCATCATAATTGTTCTGATTATTTTTTTAAAAACGATAGGTATAATCACTCCGGTTTCACATATGATTGAAACGTTTATTGATCCTCAGAATAAAGTCCCATTTCTATCAACTTTAATATCTGTTTTCTTAATTCTTTTTATCTTTTTTATGGGCGGAATCCTGGAAAATCATTTTTCGGGAAGTAAAAAAATAATTTCATGGATAGAAAATAATGTTTTGTCATTGCTTCCTGCATACCAGCTAATTAAAGGTACTACCCAACAAAAAATAGGACTCGAAACAGCTGTAAATTTGAAAGTGGTTTTGGTTCCAACTGACGGCTGGGTTTTAGCTTTTCAGGTGGAAGAACTGGCAAATAATGAGGTTTTGGTTTTTATTCCAGCTTCACCAAATCCTTATGAAGGAAACCTGAATATTTTTCAAAAATCGGAAATTCGAAATACAAATCTTTTACCAAAAGATGCTTACACCATTTTTAAAAAAACCGGGATAGGAACACGAGGCATCTTCGATAAAAGCATTATCGATCCCCAAATAACAAGCTAATTTGAAAATTATAATACAAAATTTAATATAAGAAATATGGAAAAAGCACTTGATAAATTTGAAAAGATAATAAGCACGATACTTCTACTGGTAGCCATGTTTGTCGTAAGCTTTCAAACACTTGAACTTATCTGGGAATTGATAATTTCATTTAGTGCAAGAATTTTAGAAGTGGGGCTTGAATACCGGCCGGAATATACCCAAACTGTAGTGGTACTATTTTTTAGTATTCTGTTAACGCTTGAAATAATGGAAACCATAAAAGTTTACCGGCACAATCATCAGGCTAAAATCGAAATTATTCTAATTGTTGTTATGATTGCCATTTCCCGAAAAATTCTGGCCATGGATACACAGGAGGCACATGTGGAGGAGGAACTCGCTATCTCAGCATTAATAGTTGCATTTTCATTAAGTTATTTTTTAGTTCGAATAAGAAACAGGAAAAAAGTTTCAACAATAAAAAATGAACAGGACAAGTAAAAGCTTAAAAACAACATAGAAAATTTTGAAATGAAAAAAGGTGTAATTCTAACCATGGGCATGCTTATTTGTTCACTTGTTTTTTCGGATTCAAGAGGAGCTAATCAGGTATCAAGAACATTAACCACAGACTATTCAGAAAGTTTCCGTGAACAAAATCCTGTGTTAACGACAAAGAAATTAAATCCAAAAAATAGCCGCTTTGTAATTGAAGGAAAAAAAATAAGGCTAAAAAGAGGTGTTTCCAAGATTAAGTTAGACAAGAATAGCGCAACGAAATTAATTACCCAATATACAGGTAAAAATGTTGTTGGTGACATAAATGGTGATGGAGCCGATGATATGGCGATAATACTTTCTCAGCAGTCTGGTGGAAACGAGATACGCTATTACGCCTCTGTTATTAGCTCGGAGAAAGGAAAATACAAAAGTTCGAATACGGTATTCATAGGCGACAGGATTAATGTTTACTCCATTGCGCTTAACAACGGGAATATAATGATGGAATATGCAGATCTTCCAAAAGAAGATACGACTGTATTTGCCCCCACAGTGTTACTTTCAAAAATCCTGAAATTTGAATCAGGAGTATTATCCCAAAAACAAAACGAGATATCACTTTTTGGAAGGTCTTGGAAATGGGAAAAAACAATTATGAATAATGGCAAATCCACAGTTCCAAATAATGAAGATGCTTTCAGTTTATTTTTTAGCGACGATGGGAAAATATTCATTACAACCGATTGTAATACATTTTCAGGTATTCACAAAATATCGGATAATAAACTGACTTTAGGTCCGTTAAAATCAACCCGTAAATTTTGCGAAGAATCGCAGGAGGATATTTTTATAAAATCTTTAAATGAAGTAGATACCTGGTTTATAAATGAAAAACAACAACTTATTCTGCAATTAAAGTTTGATAGTGGTTCAATAATTTTCGGTTATAAATAAATTCTTATTTTTTCATAACCTAACAGGAATTCAGCGTTTTTTAAACATAATTAAAAAATGAACACAGGATAAAATTAAATTGACTTTTAAACAATTTAAAAGTATTTTTGTTAATGAAGTCAAATATCTTTAAAATGCCTATTCTTAAAACCCGGCTTTATAAACCAATTGTCAATAAAGACTATATCATCAGGGAACGGCTGGTAGTTTATTTAAATGATATAATTCATCAGCCACTAAGAATTGTTGTTGCCGGGGCGGGTTATGGTAAAAGTGTTACTGTAGGGCAATGGCTAAACCAATCGACATTAAAATATTGCTGGATTTCGCTGGAACAGGATTGTAACGATTTGCTTGTTTTTTTATCGTACCTGGCAGAAGCAGTTAATGCAGTTGTACCTGGAAAACTGATGTTGATAAGGGATATGTTGTCCGCAACAAATATGCCATCTCAAAAAGCAATTTCAGAAATTTTAATCAATGAACTTGAAAGCATTGATGAAGAAATCAATATTGTTTTGGATGATTATCATTTCATAAACAACAATCAGGTTCATGATTTAATAAATGATTTTTTACAATACCCATCCGGAAATATTAAATTAACCATTATTTCGCGTTTCGATCCTCCACTTAAATTAAACAAACTAATTACATACGATAGGTTAGGTGAGTTGCGGATGAAAGACCTAAAGTTAACGATTGATGAAATACAGGAATTATCTGGAAAAATGTTGGTTTCACCAGTCGACAATGAGATTGCTGAGAGGATATATGAGTTAACTGAAGGTTGGATTATCGGGGTTAAAATGCTGTTTCGGAATTATTCTAACCTTAACAATAAGGCGCATATATTTGTAGCCCTGGAAAAGAACAAAAATCAATTAATCGAATTTTTATTTGAACAATTTCTTTCACAATTTCCTGTTGATGTGCAGAAATGCATGATGGTTGCATCCTGTTTTAATCAATTTAATATAACGTTAATCAAATTACTTTGTCCCCGTTCAGTTGAAAATAATTTAACTAAGGATTTTGAACATTATTTTTTTTCTTCCACATTTATTATTCAATTGGATGATGGAAAAGAATGGTACCGTTTTCATCAACTTGTTCAGGAATTTTTACAGCAGGAATTAAAGAAAAATTTTACAAATAATGAAATTTCTGAATTTTATACAGTAGCAGGCAAATATTATGCGTCAAAAGGCTCGATTGAACAAGCATTGAATTGTTATCTGAAAGCTGGCGATGTTTCACTTGCAGTAAAACTCATTGAAGTTTTTTTTCATGATATAGTTGACAATGACCACCTTTACCGACTGAATAACTATATGAATCTATTGCCTGCAGGAATGATAGACAACCATGTTTTCTTATTGCTTGTCAGGGCTTTTCTTTGTGAAGCGAAGGCTGATTTTGTTTCAATGGCTATTGATTTGGAAACCGCATTACCACTATTGCCCAAATTAGATATAGGAAAAACCGAAACTGTAAATATCTGGGCAATTTATTATGTAGTTAAATCTATATATTCATTTTATAGTGGTGATTTAAATACATCATTAGAAAGCTCCCAAAAAGCATTGCAAATATTTGGTGCACACCCATTTTATTTTCGCGATTTGGCCCTTGCCTTTTACGCCTTCACCCTCCAATATAAAGGGAAAGGAGACGAAATAAGCGAATATCTGAAAAACGACTTGACAAAATGGCCTAATAATCAAAGAATTAACCTGATGCGAAATAAACTAATTCAGACAATGATTTATGTAATGCAGGGTAAAATTCATCTAATTAAAAATCCATTGCATTTGATAAAATCAATCAGCAATGAAGAAAGCTTATGGATTACAAATGTAATGGCAAACAACTACCTGGCTTGGGTTAATTATTTACAAAATAATCTGGATGAAGTAAGTGATTTTGTAAAATCGGGAGTCGAACATAGTTTTTCGGGACGTCCATTTTGGGTATTGCAAGTCTATTTTGTTGAGGGTTTTCGATTATTAGCGATGGAAAAGCATGCTGATTTGAATATTCTTAGTTTCCGAAATGCACGCTTATACCCGAAATTTTGAAATTGCTAAATTGAAAAATATTGTAACTACCTTCGAAATTGAAGTAGCGTTAAAAAGAAATAATCTTGAATTGGCAAAAAGCCTTATTCCCAAAGCTACTTTTGAACCCTTTCCAATATTTCACCTATTTTTTATCCCACAATTGACAAAGGTAAAACTCATGTTAAAAGCTGTTGACATTTATAGTCCGGAAGAAACTAAATTACAACTGGAACAACTTATTGAATTTGGCAAATTATCTTATCATACAACACTTTTAATTCAGACCTATCCACTTTTTGCTTTATGGCATCTTAAATTTGGCGATAAAAATGAAGCGCTTACTAACTTAAAAATCAGTATTGATTTAGCCAGGGAAACAGGAAATGTAAGAAACTTTCTGGATTTAGGCGAAGAGATGAGAATCCTCTTCAATAGATTAAGTCCGGAAGAAAAGGATGAGCCATTTGTAAAACAAATAATAAAAACCTTTAATTCTACAAAACAAAAAAGTATTAACAGCACTATTATAAATCAGAACAACGAAATTGATTTGGAAGCGATTGATGAACTTTCAGAAAAAGAACTGGAAATACTCCGTTTGGTTGCCATAGGATTTCAAAATAAGGAAATTGCTGACAAGGTATTCTTATCTCCCGCAACAATAAAAACCTATTTATACCGGATTTATGGAAAATTAGGTGTAAAAAACAGAATTAGTGCAGTTACCAAAACAAAGCAATTATATCCTACCCTTTTATCACAAAGAATTACATCTTAATAAAAAATCTTTTTTGTTTTTGAAAATGGGTTCCGCCTTGTGTTTTTTCATGTATGAATCATTTGGTTGTCATGCCGAATTCATTTCGGCATCTCTGCTTCGAACAACAGATTTCGACACCCAGCTTGACGGATACCTGGCAGGAATTTGCCAATGACAGATATTTGTAACATTCAGATATTTAGCAATATATTGCAATTGGTCAAAGATTGCTTTTCCACCTTTAGGTTGGTTCACAATTGCAAGAATGAATAACAAAGCAATCACTGTCATCAGCTCATTCTGTCTAATAAAATTTTGGTGAACTCCAGGAATGACTTGCCCTAAACTTGTCAACTTACTTATAATCAGCCGTCTGACAAAAAATGGTATTTCAAAATACCATTTTCATTTGTGTCTGTCAACTTATTGTCAACCAAAGTAGATTGATCCAAGCACGTTACTTGCCGAAATTTGTTTTAAAAATTTTGAAATCGAATTAATAAATTAGAATTGAATGGTAAAATTCGATGAGGAGCTAAATTACAAACTTGTTGTGCAGGGATCTGTTTTCCATGATTTGTTAGAGAACTACAAACATCACGTAATATCCACAAAAAAGGAAGGAAACGGAATTAGAACAGAAATTGAGGTTTCTGTAAAAGATCAGGCTCAGTTATGCGGGCTGCTTAATATGCTGTATGATTTTAGGTACACCATACTGAGTATAAAAATTTTGCAAAATATATTGGACTAATGCTACGGGTATCTGATGAAAAATAACTTCACTTTTTTAACTGTAAAGCAAAATAGAATACAGGAGTTCCAAAGAAATAAACTCCCATTTTATAGAACATTATAATCATTGATTATTAATAGATGCACATAACATTGGGTTCATTATGAAAGGCGGTAAGATTTATAAGAATGCCGTTAACGACAAAATTTTATTAATCATTGCTGTCCACTTAAAACAGATTGAGTAACAGCTGGTTACAAAAAGGTTCTTTGACATTTTGGGAGTATACGATTTTAAAAAGCTCATATACAGGTGTTTTGTCTAAAAGTGATATTCCTAAAACCTGTAGAATTTCGTAGGTTGATCGATCTATTTTTAATGAAGATCCTACGATAGCAATAAGGCAATAGGCAGTAATGCAGAATAGGTTTGATTCGCACTGCATTTTCTGTAGTCCCCCAGAAAGCCTTTATTTTCAAGTGCTGTTTTATCCATTTGCAAAAAGCTCTACTTGCCATCGATTTTTATACAGATAGGAAATCTCTTCTGCAGATAGGTCAAAGTTGTTTGACAGAAACACAAATGTTCTTTCTGTTTCTTTGTCAAAATACTTCACGCGACGAATTTTTTGTGGATAATCTTTTGAGATATAGTAGCCTGTAAGTTTGCCTATTTGATCGCTTTTCACGCCGTTTTCTTTGTTGCTTTTAATGGTGTACATTCTTTGGAAGCGAAGATTTGTTTTTGCCATTACAACAAAATAAGCTGAGTGCAGGGTAATTTTAAACAGTCTATAAAAATCCACATATGCCCGATCAAAAATGTAATAGGCTTCAGGCTCATAATCAAGCCTATCCATTGCATTGACATCATGTACGTTTGCTGGACTAATATGCACAAAAGCAGGTATTTGAGTAACTACGTCAAACAATGTGTTGATCTTAATCCCCGCTTTGTACTTTCTAAATTTGGCCCACCAAAACACGCTTAAACACAAGTCAATGGTAGTAGAGTCAAAAGCATATGCTTGTCCTTTAATAGCAAAGTCACTATTATGACGTTTTTCACGGTCAATGGCAACTAAATGATATGCAAAGGATTCAAATATCCTGCTGTCTCTTTTCTCATTTGCCTTGGCCAAATTGATCCTGGTTACACTTTTCCAAAGCCTAAATGATAGGTTTTAGCTGAATGGGCATTAATAGCAACGGCAAGATCACGTAAGCTATCACGATTGGTAAGTTGGCCGAAAAGCATGCAACGCAGTTGATTCCAACAGGAAAAATGTCTTACATGCTTGTTTCCATTAAATTGTTTAACAAAGCGATCAAACGCTCTTTGGGGCAAAGACTCTACGAGTTGCGCGAAAACATATTTCCCTTGATTCATGGTCTACTCTTTTTTGAGTAAACCTAAGTCATTTCAAATCGTCACCGTGCTAAAATGCGCTAGAATCGTTTACTGTCAAGGTTTTCAAAGAACGAATAAGGTTTTTTAGTGGACACTAGTTACAATAAATATTTAACCAATTATAATATAAATTAATAGATATAAAAAGAACAATTTTTACCTGATTTATTTCAAGTCTTATTTTACGAGCTGCCAGCAAACAACAAAAACTATAAATCCAATTAAAATTATTATCATGAAAAACTATCTAATTATTCTCTTTATTTTTTTTGCATCCTTATCCTACGGTCAACAGAAAAAAACTACAAATGAAACCTATGA
>JAHIVC010000092.1 GCA_018816945.1 Bacteroidota bacterium
CCTAAAAAATTTCAATTAAAACTATAAATCGGGCGATATGTACATAGCCCTGAACCCGGCGGGTGTAGTTCAACACCGACTCATCGCTGGGTTCCCGATGAATCGGGACAGGCAGTGCCGACCGCTCAGAGTCCTATTTATTACCGCCTGTGCTTTGTTATCTCTTTGTTAATAAGTCAAATAATTCTTCGTTAATATAATAATTACCAGTTCCCAATTTGTCTTTTCTCAGCATTTTATCATCCGCTAATCTGTTTAAGTAATTTGCAGCGGTTAATCTTGATACACCAATGTCGTTTACAACAAACTCAATCTTTGTGTATGGGTGTTTGAATAAGTTATTAAGCAAATCTTGACTATAAAATTTATAATTGTCACGTAGTCGATGTTTATAATCAAGCATTAATTCCTTAATCTTGAAAATCAAGTCAATCGTTTCTATTGCAGTCTCTTCAACTCCTTTAATCATGAAAATTATCCAGTCCTCCCATAAGTTTTCGTCACGGACTTTTTGTAAAAAGCGGTAGTAATCCGGTTTGTGCTTGATAATATAATTGCTTAAATATAAAATCGGCAAAGTCTGTAATTTTTCCAGAATCAAATAGAGAATATTTATTATCCTGCCAGTCCTTCCATTTCCATCATAAAATGGATGAATACTCTCAAACTGAAAATGAATAATCGCCATTTTTATCAATGGGTCACAATCTTGAATTTCAGAATCATTTATGTATCGTTCTAGATTTGCCATTAATTTCATTATCTCCTCATAATCTTGAGGCGGAGTATAAATTGTTTCTCCAGTTGCAGCATTTTTCAATGCAGTTCCAGGTAATTTCCTAAATCCAGCTTTATTATCCTCAAGGACTTCTTGAATTTGCAAAATGCTTTTATTGGTTAACAATCCGGTCTTAGTAATTAATTCAAATCCCCTTTTTAGTGCGGAAATATAGTTCTGCACTTCTTTGGCCTGAAGTGACTTAAAAGCGTCAAGATTTAATTCAGATTTATATAAATCATCGTGTGTTGTAATTATATTCTCAATCGCAGAACTATCTTTTGCTTCTTGTAATCCAAGTGTATTTATCAAGATGTTTTGATTGGGGATAGTAGATGCAATTCCCTTAAGCTCAGCTAATGCAGCATGTGCAGCAGGTAAAGCTTTTAAAACTCTCTTAGTCTCTAAATCAATGCTTAGAGGTAGTTCTGTCAATCCCCAAGTTTCCATTTGTAAAGTATTTTAAAAATTCTATACAAAGATAAACTATTTTGTAAAGAAAATGCCAAATTCTTTACATTTAATAATCGAGATGTATAAAAAATTCATAATTCTATGCATAAGGCTGTTTTAGTTGCATTGGCGCTAACGGCAGCCCTTCCAAAAAACTCCTGAAGCTTTCAATTTTTTCATCATTACCCTGCTAAATTAGCAAATTGCTGGTTTACTGTTGGCAATAAGTTTTTATTGCCGATTTCGAAGCACTGCCTGTCAAGTTACACAGCCTGTCCCGATTTGTCGGGAAAAGTTTATTAGATGCAGAAACGCTGAAACCCGCACTATCTCGGCAAGAAAATATAGCGCCTGTTACCAATAGATTATACAGTAGAATCTAGGTTTGTTTACATTTCATGCCTTAACTTCATTTTCTGGCACTTTTGGAACCGCCACAAGTGGCACATTAAGGCCGGTTTGAGTGGCACATCTTGCTCCGGTTTGAGTGGCACACATTGAACCGGTTTATCCAGATATGGTATTGCAAATCCTCCTTGTTCAGCTGGCGCCGTTTGCGCCGGAATGGTGGCGCTGAATCAGCGGAATAGTCATTTGATCTTTTTGGTCGATTATGCTTCGTCTTTGTTCTAACGGCATCAGCGTAATTTTTTTTTATACCAGTCATGCTCAAACTTCAATTCACCGATTTGCCGGAACGACTCCCCACCTGTTATATCTGCTGAGCCCAAGAACCTGCAATACGTCAAAGAACTTTATCCTAAAAAATTTCAATTAAAACTATAAATCGGGCGATAGGTACATAGCGGTTCACCCGATAAAACAGGTGGGGAAAATGAAATACAATTAATTTAGCTACATGGAAGCACAAGATATTTTAAAGCATTTCTTCCCGGAAGATTTACTAACTCATTTTGACCTGACTGATATCAGGGAACAAGACGGCA
>JAHIVC010000093.1 GCA_018816945.1 Bacteroidota bacterium
AAAATGGAGGGATTATGATAGCAAAGAAACTTCATTTCAATTTTTTTACATTAACATTTTTTCTTATTTCATTTTTTAACCCAACAATGGCACAAAACTATAATAATTCGAAAAGTAACACTTCAACTTTACTTGGTGCTTCATCGTATCTGGGAGGAATTCAGCCAGTTCAAAAGCATATCACTCCATATGGAAACTGTTATGCTTTTGCCCCTGCTAATTGGATAATTACCGATAGCAAGCGCGAAGGCGATGCACTTGGAATGTACAGTGCCGACAGGAATATGTACGCAGGTTACCTGGTAATGGGGATACAGGGCGGCTTAACTACCGGATATTACAGTTATATGTATGCCACGCCCGAAACCTTCTTAAACTATCTTATTTCGGAAAGCAATACAAAAATGGTTACCTATGGAGCACCATTCCGGGATGAATATGGATACACCATTCTCCCGTTTGAAGTGAAGGGTTCGCCGGATATTAAAGGTATGATTTTTTATCGTGTTTGGGCCATTCCCGGCGATCCTTATGGATATGTGCTTGTTATGCGTATTGCCAAAACCGTGAAAAAATTCTGGAACAACCTGGCATCACAGGCAATATCTGTGGCCCTTTCTATTCGAAGTGTGGTGCAAATTCAGTCAGGCAACAGTAGTAGCTCAGGTTCCGGAGGTTCGAGTTCTGGAGATCAGGCGGCTGAATCCGGTTATAATATACAGCTCGGCATGGAATATGTTCACGACCCTGATACCGGCGAAAATTACTGGGTAAGCCCAGCTAAAGATTATCAGGAAACAGGGCTTTATGGACCGGGTTATTATAAACAAACTGGAAATGACACCAAGAAGCTTTTACCGGGCAGAAGTGATGATTAATTAAATAGTCAAATGGCCAAATAGTCTAATTATCCCTCACGCAACGCACAGAAAAACCAAAGAGCTTATTGGTACTGCGCACCCTGTCCACTTTGGTGTCTTTGTAGTACAAGCCCCGGCCCCAAGCGTTATCCGTATTGTTAACGTCCTCAGTAGCACTCCACCACCAGCCGTAGTTGCCAATGTTGCCGAAATAACCACCTGCGCCACGTACGCCACCCGGAAGGGCCGTAAACCCACTCTCATTGGTTGCTCCTGTGTTGGGGCTGTTCCAATGTGAAGTGCCGGCTTCCTTTAGTGCTCCACCTGCAACTATAAAATTACCAAAGTTGTCAGTTAACTCAGACCACTCGGCATCACTTGGTAAATGCCATCCATTTGGGCAAATACCTTGTATCCCACTTGGATTTGAATTGCTGCTCGATGCACCTGCCATGACAGCAGGCCAGTTATATAAAACTCCATAGGTATTATAATTGGAAGTTGCTTTTGCTTCATTTACATCTGTGCCTTCATATTCATAAACATGATACGTGATTATATAATAATATTCTGATGAAGGGATAACGTAAGGCAGGTAAGCCAGATTTTCTGCCATCCAGGTTTGGTTGCCAATTTTTACAGTCTTATATGTATGTCCATCGCGTTCATCTACTAATGAATCCTGTTCTGCACAGCTAGTAAATACTTTCTCATATCCATAAGCCGTACCTTGTTCATTTGTGGCATAAGCCCTAACGTAATAAGAAGTATTTGATTCAAGTCCACTAAGATTGGCAGTAAAAGTCCCAAGCCCGGCTCCATTAATGCTTTTGTTATTGTCAACTGTCGGGCTTCCATAAGTATTCCAACAGATACCCCGTGCTGCTACATCCGATTTTCCCTGATTCGTTACCTCACCTCCGCATGTGGCACTGCTATCGGAAATATTAGTAACATCTGATGTACTAACAGTTGGTATGCTATCAGCTACCAGCCCTGTCACTTTTGTACTCTTCTGATCCACGATGGTTTTTGTGGCATCGTACACAATGGCTGTAATATTATTTTCCTCGGCTTCAGATTTTAGGGTCCAATCTACAAAGGCCTCTCCGTTAGCATTGGTCGTTATGATATTGCCGGATAATGTACCGTCACCATCAATATAAACAGGACACTGAGGTACACCATTCTCAAGCATATCTGTAACCTTGTATCTCAGCGAAAACTTCGATTTCGCATCTGCTTCAGCGGGCAATTCAGTTAACAAATTTATTTTATTGGGAGCCTTCCATAATTGCGTTTTAAAGCATGGGTATTTGCTCGGCCCAAATTCCTTATTCTGCAATCCCCACAAAAAAGTCAATTTGGATCCGATCCTGAAATCCAGCCCAAGATCCAGGCTGCTGTTCCAGGCAACAAATGTTTTGGTGCCCGTACTTGTCAACTGGCTCTGGAAACCTGACTTATAATTACCTTCCAAATAAGGTACGATTTCGGCAAAGGGGCCAAAAAAACTATAAAACAAAACCTCAACCCTTGGGAACAATTCTAAACGGGCGGTCAGGTTCACTTCACCATTCAGGCTTAACGGATAAATGGTATTCTCCGGTACATACTCTTTGATGGGTGTAAATGAATCTGAATTTTTGTCGTAGATACCTCCCACACTCAAGGTGTGTTTGCTTCTGAAACCCATTTCGGCACTTAATTTTGTTGTCGCTGTCAGGCTGTATTTTCCATAAATATCAACATCAAAAGAAATCCAAACCGGAACAGTTCCAACAAGAAACTTGGCGGTTACCCTGGCCAAATCAATAAGTTTTTTCTGATCTTCCTTTGTAAATTCTTTTTTCATTTCAAGGGCAAGCTTGGCCAAAAATCCGGCTTCACTTTGCAGATAAAATTTGAACGAATTCAGATCTCCCTTTTTAACCCTGGTATTCTGAGTTAATTCACCCTTGTATTCAAAATCAAATTCAAATACTGCATTTGAAATTAAAGACGCTTCTCCGGTTTTTATGTAGAAATGAACATCATCACCATCTTTCCCATATAAGTTAGTATTCGACAAATTTTTTGTAAAATCAATTATTTTATAGCTGCTTTCGCTGCTCTCCGGTTTGTTATTTATAACGCTTTTAATAATTGTTTCTCCATCCTGTTTTTTATAAATAATTTCAACGGGATGAATAAAACCGTTTTGATCAGTCAATGCCCTTGATATTTCTAGATTGGAACTTGTACTTTTCAATGATTGATTGGGTTCGATCATTTCTGTATTCAGATTAAAATCTTTATCCACAAAAATATCTGTTAAATATGCCTGTTCGGTTTCCACAGTCAATGTGCTGCCACTTACCTGAGAGCTGATAACCTTACGCAGATAACCCATGGTGTCCATATCTATTGTCATAACAGAACCGGTAACAACCGATGGAACTGCACCAGTAAACCTTATAGTAGCCGTGCCAGCTTCCACATTATAACTTTGCACGCTACCCCCGGATTCATTCAAATTAACAAATGCTTCGCTTATACCAATTTCTTCCTGTTTAATCACTTTGATATAATTTTCTTTTGTTTCAATGCCAGAACCAAATTTGTTGCTCGCATTTAATGCCACGGTGTATGTACCTTTGTCTGCGTATACATGGGAAGGGTTTTGTACGGTACTTGTGGTACCATCTCCAAATGTCCACAACCAGCTTGTCGGACTGTTTGTTGATTGATCGGTAAACTGAATTGTATCCCCTTCAATTGCATTTGTTACATTGGAAGTAAAAGCTGCTGTTGGTTTACTACCTTGCGGAGGAGCTGGCGAATCATCATTTTTCTTACTACAAAATTGCAATAATACGATTAAAAGAATAAAAATGACAAAATAGGGTTGTCTGTTAGATTTATTGAATGCCATAACCATAAATTTAATTACAACGAAATGCTTAATCCAGAAAACAAATTTTTACAGATCAGTTACGAAATAACATATCTATAAAATATAAATGTATCAAAAAATATTTATGGAAAATTTAAAAAAGTCTTGTTTTTTAGATATTTAGAACAAATCTAAAAAGGGTAAGATTTCTGCATTAAATTCGAAAGGCCATCTGTCGCTTTTGTTGCCATTTTATTCTCATGATCGGTATAAATGAAAAAAGCTTCTAAATCAATCCGTCCTTCAAGGAAGCTTAAGGATTTTTCCAATCCCATAATCATAAATGCAGTTGCATAAGCATCGGCTTCGGCACATTTATCGGCTAAAACCGATACGCTAAGCAATGAATGCGTAACCGGATAACCTGTTGAGGGATCAATCATATGAGAATATCGTTTGCCATTTTTTTCATAATATTTACGATAGCTTCCTGAAGTAACCAAAGCTTTATCCTTTAGACTTACTATTACCTCGGCTTCTATTTCTCCATCCTGATTTTCCGTGGGTTTTTGAATCCCAACCTGCCATAATTCTGAATTGGGCTTGATCCCGGAAGCCAATACCTCTCCACCTATATCAATTATAAAATTCTGAATCCCCAGATTTTTCAGAAATCGGCCAACCACATCAACAGAATAACCCTGAGCAACAGCATTAAAACTTAGTTCCATACGTGGGTCAGACTTAACCAACATGTTATTTTCAATCCAAACCTTTTTATAACCTATAAATGCCTGAATACTATCAATCATTTCCTGACTGAGCTCAATTTTTTGCCTGAATCCGAAACCCCATGCTTCAATGAGAGGACCCACCGTACAATCAAAAGCACCACCGCTTTCTTCTGAAACCTTTGCAGATAAATTAAAATTGTCGATAAAATATTGATCCAGAATCACATTTTCCTCGTTTCTGTTTACCCGCGATAAAATCGAATTAGGCACCCATGATGATAAGGATTGATCAAAATCTAATAAAATAGAATCGATCTCCATTTGCAAATTTCTATTTTGCTCATCAAAATAAGTGACCAAATAATAAGTCCCTTGGGCTTCCCCCTGGAAACTAATTTTTTCTGAGGAGGTTGTTTGTCTCTGACAGGAAAAAGCAAAAATGGATAAGCTGAGGATCAGCGATGTAATTTTTTTCATTGAGCTTGGATTTATTCTTCAAAAATAACAATTTGAACAGAACAAAAAGCCCCGATCTCGTTAATTCGTGATCGGGGCCCTATTTATTATTTTGATCTCATTATCCTCCGAAATCATCAAAAGCAATCATTTCCTGAGGTACTCCATAATCATCAAGCATCTTAAGTACTGCATCATTCATCATCGGTGGTCCGCACAAATAATATTCAATCTCTTCCGGCTCCGGATGGGTTTTTAAATAATTGTCCATAATTATCTGATGAATAAAACCTGTGTACCCATCCCAATGATCTTCGGGCAAAGGTTCTGAAAGTCCAATATTGAATTTGAAATTCGGAAAATTCTTTTCAATTTCCCTGAATTGATCAACATAGAATAATTCCCTAGAAGATCGACCGCCGTACCAAAACGTGGCTTTACGATTTGTTTTACGTGTATTAAACTGATCGAAAATATGTGAACGCATTGGAGCCATTCCGGCACCTCCACCAATAAACATCATCTCTCGCTCGGTAGGTTTAATAAAAAACTCACCATAGGGGCCTGAAACAGTAACTTTATCACCTGCTTTTCGTGAAAATATATAAGAAGAACAAATTCCGGGATTCACGTTTTTGAAACCACCTGCAACCCGATCGAATGGTGGCGTTGCAATACGGATATTTAACATCACGATATTTCCTTCGGCAGGATGGTTGGCCATCGAATAAGCACGGAAAACGGGTTCAGGATTTTTCATTTTCAAATCCCACATTTTGAAGTGGTCCCAGTCGCCCCGATATTTTTCCTCGATAACCATATCTTTAAAATCAACTTCACATTTCGGTACATCAATTTGAATATATCCACCTGAACGGAAATCCAGGGTTTCTCCTTCGGGCAGCCGAACAACAAATTCCTTAATAAAGGTAGCCACATTGCGATTTGAAATAACTTCACATTCCCATTTCTTGATCCCGAAAATTTCTTTTGGAATGCCTATTTTCATATTTTCTTTAACTTTTACCTGACATCCAAGTCTCCAGTTATTCTGTTGCTCTTTACGGGTAAAATATCCCACTTCGGTAGGAAGAATTGATCCTCCTCCTTCAAACACCTGACATTTGCACATGGCACATGTTCCACCCCCGCCACATGCCGATGGCAGAAATATTTTTTCGTTGGCTAATGTAGTCAATACAGTCGAACCCGGAGTAACCATAAATTCTTTCTCATCGTTGATTACAAGCTTAATTTCACCTGAAGGCATGAGCTTTTTTCTGGCGTACAACAGCACAGAAACCAACAGCATGATTATGGATAAGAAAACAGCAATGCTGATCAATACAACCAATCCTATACTTATATTTAAAATCATATCTAATTTATTATCTAGTTAAAGACTACAATTTTATTCCTAAGAAACTCATAAATGCAATTCCCATTAATCCGGTAATAATGAACGTAATACCCAAACCACGTAAAGGAGCCGGAACATTTGAATAACGGATTTTCTCACGAATGGCAGCTATCCCAACAATTGCCAATAACCATCCAACGCCTGAACCTAAACCAAAAGAAGTAGCTTGCCAGATTGTTTCATATTCACGCTCCTGCATAAATAACGAACCACCTAAAATTGCACAGTTTACAGCTATTAATGGAAGGAAAATACCCAATGAATTATATAATGCAGGTGTAAATTTTTCAACGATCATCTCAACAAGCTGCACCATTGATGCAATTACAGCGATGAACATGATGAAACTTAAGAAGCTTAAATCCACATCCGCAAATTCTGGTCCTAACCAGCTCAAAGCACCGGCTGAAAGCAAATACTCATTCATCAAATAATCAACCGGTACGGTAATTGCGAGTACGAAAATTACTGCCAAACCAAGCCCCATTGAAGTTTTAACTGTTTTTGAAACAGCTAAATATGAACACATGCCCAGAAAATAGGCAAATACCATATTATCAATAAAGATGGACTTTACGAATATGTTAAATAATTCCTGCATATCTTAATTATTATAAGTTCTTTATTATTTCCCTTCGATTAATGTTTTATCCTTTGATCTCTGAACCCAGATGATTACACCAACAATAATTAGAGCCATTGGAGGTAAAATCATAAATCCATTGTTTTCATATCCAAAGTTGTACACTCCCAATTTTTCCATAACCGGAAAATCCCAAATGGTACCAGAGCCCAAAAGCTCGCGGAAGAAAGCTACTACTATTAAAATCCAGCCGTAACCAAATGCATTTCCCAAACCGTCTAAAAACGACTCCCAGGGTTTGTTGCCCATTGCAAATGCTTCAAATCGGCCCATGATTATACAGTTGGTAATAATCAATCCAACGAATACAGAAAGCTGTTTACTTACGTCAAAAACAAATGCTTTAAGCACTTGGTCAACAAGAATTACGAGAGCAGCAATCACTACCAACTGAACAATAATTCTAATTCGAGGAGGAATCCCATTTCGCAATATTGAGATAATTACATTACCAATAGCTAAAACTGCCATAACAGATATTGCCATCACGAATGCCGGTTTAACCTTAGCAGTTACTGCTAAAGCCGAACAAATCCCCAAAACCTGCATGGTAATCGGGTTCTCTTTATGAAGGGGATTGATTAAGAGTTTACGGTTCTTAGCCGAAAACATTGGTTCCTTTTCTTTTTTCAGTTCACTCATCGATTAATTGCGTTTATTGATATATGGAACATAATTTTCTAAACAATTGGTAAGCATTGCACTTACCGCATCGCTGGTGATGGTACCTCCAGAAATGGCATCTACACCATGTATATGCATTTCAGCTTGAAGTGTGGCAACACCACCTTTAACAACTTTCACAGATTGGAATTTTCCGTCTTTAAAAACTTCTTTTCCAACAAACTGAAGCTGAAAGGTTTTAGTGTCGATTTCGGCACCCAAACCCGGAGTTTCACCTTTGTGTCCAAAGGTTGCACCAACAACAGTACTAAAGTTATCTTTTACAGCTATGTTTCCCCAGATGGGGCCCCAAAGCCCAGTGCCACGCAAAGGAATGATAAAAGTCTTTATACCATTTGCTTCTGCTACTAAAAGTGGTATATTAAACTCCTGACCTTTCTCCTTTTTATATAACTCCTTTTTCAAATCTAAATTAAAAGCAAGGCTTTTCCCAGGCTCAACATCACCACTCCTGCTAGACTCAACTATTTCACCAGCATTATTGATTACAATTTCCTCGGTAATGTTTTTTTTGTAAAGGTCGATGGCATTTTCTGAAGTAGCTTCAATATTTGCAGAAGCGAGAACACCTTTCATTTTGTCGATTGCTTCATTTTTTTCCTGAAGCGGTTTTAGGAACATTGCAGCCGAAGATAATACGGCAGCTACAATGATCACCATCACACTTGCATATCGAAAAATATAAAAATTACTATACATAAGTTTATGTTTTATTTCCCTAAATAATTAAGCCTTAACACGTTTAAGTCGTCTTCTGATATTAGCTTCTACCACATAATGATCGATAAGTGGTGCAAATACATTCATTAACAAAATGGCAAGCATCATCCCTTCGGGATAAGCCGGATTAAACACCCTGATCAGCACCGCCATCATTCCTATTAAGAACCCATAAATGTATTTTCCTTTATTGGTTTGTGCTGCCGTAACAGGGTCGGTTGCCATAAATACCGCACCAAAAGCAAAACCACCCATAATCAAGTGATAATAAGGAGGAATATTCATATAATCATTTAATCCCCACAAATTAAATAAATAGCCCATGAATAATCCACCTGCTATAGTTGAGAATAAAATCCTCCAACTTCCAACACCTGTATATAAAAGTATCAAGGCACCAATACCGATTGCAATAATTGAAGTTTCGCCTACCGAACCGGGAATAATCCCAATAATCATATCCATTGGATTTGGTAATTTGTCGATATTTCCAACTAAAGCATCCCCGAGTGGAGTGGCTCCCGAAAAAGCATCAGCTTTATCCGAAATCCATACTTTATCACCCGACATGAATGAAGGATAAGCAAAAAACAAGAATGCACGGGCAGTTAATGCAGGATTGAGTATATTCATCCCGGTACCACCAAAAACTTCTTTCCCAATAATTACTGCAAAAGCAGTTGAAACGGCAACCATCCACAATGGAATGTCGGGAGGAAGAATTAATGGAATTAATAATCCCGATACAAAAAACCCTTCGTTAACTTCGTGTCCGCGTTTTTGGGCGAATATGATTTCTATACCCAAACCAACTACATACGAAACAACTAAGATTGGAAGTACCTTTAAAAACCCGTACCAAAATGCCGGCCATAATTCAACTGTTTCGCCAAGTGAGCGAAAATGCTGATATCCCACATTCCACATTCCGAACAGTAATGCCGGAATTAAGGCGATGAAAACCGTAATCATCGTTCTTTTCATATCAACCCCATCCCTAATATGACTTCCCTTGACTGTTACATGATCAGGAACAAAAAACAAGGTTTCCATGGCATCAAAAGTAGAGCGGAACATTTCAAATTTCCCACCCTTTTGAACATGGGGTTTTATATTATCTAATATTTTTCTAAGTGCTTTCATTAATCTATATAATGGTTAAACAATATTTTAACTCATTTCCTTTCTAATCATATCCAAACCATGTCGAACAACAGATTGGATTTCGATTTTAGAAGTACTGATATATTCGCATAAAGCGAAATCTTCATCATCCACTTCATAAATTCCCAGGTTTTCCATCGCATCTATATCTTCAACCATGATGGCTTTAATTAATTGCATAGGATAAATATCCATAGGAAAAACCTTTTCAAACTCACCTGTCATAACGAAAGCCCGAACACCACCATTAATATTGGTATTTAATTTGAATTTTTTATTTGGAGTCATCCAGGAAAGAGCAGTACGGTAGAAACTATGTTTCTTAGGGCTTGGAATTAACCAACCCATAAATTGGTGCTGATCTCCTTCAGGAATAACAGTTACCTGAGTATGGTATGAACAAACATATCCGGTACTCTCAATTTTAGTACCTGTTAACACGTTTCCACTGATAAAGCGCTTCTTAACCTCAGTAACATTATGATGAGCGAATGGTTCTACACTTGCTCCCAACTTTGTTTTATAATACTTAGGACTTAAAACCTCAGAGCCTGTAAAAGTGATCAATCGGGTTGTGTCATATTTGCCTTCCAAAAATAATCTTCCGATTGTTAAAACATCCTGCGGATAAAGATACCAAACGATATCTCCTTTATTAATAGGATCGATATATGCAATTTGAGTCCCTATATTTCCGGCGGGGTGAGGCCCTGAAAATTCGTTGATCTGAACATTTTTTGAATTACTAAATACCTTTGAAGGGGCCGCCATCGTATTCACATTCAGATGAACCTTACCTTTAGTCAACTTAACTAATGCGTCAAGTCCGGCCTGAAAAGTTTCGCCCTGACCATGAACTAACAAGTCATAATCGGGAGCCAAAGGACTTGTATCAAATGCTGAAATAAAAATGGCTTTTGGTTCATCGTTTGGATTTGCAATTATAGAATAAGGACGTTGACGAATAAAAGGCCATGTACCACTTTCCAATAATTTAGCAATCACATCTTTCTTATCCAGATTCTTAGGATTCGCTTTCCCAAAATCAATGAATTCATTTTTACCGTCGGCCTCTATCTTTACTTCAAGCAAGATACGCTTAGGACCTCTTTTCAACTCAATAATCTTCCCGCTCACAGGGGCAGTAAACTGGATGTTATCTCTATATTTATCAAAAAACAAAGGTGATCCTGCTTTAACAAAATCACCTTCCTTCACAATCATTTTAGGGAATACGCCAATAAAATCGGTTGGTTTAATGGCGAAATTTTTGATATCAAGTTCAGCTACTACTTTCTCAGCCTCACCTATTAATTTAATATCCAGCCCCTTTTTAATTTTTATCATTTTCGGCATTTATTTTAATGTCAATATAAAAAATGCAATTTTACAAAATAAACCTCAACTTATGCTGTTTTACAATAAGTAAAGTGTAATATAGTACCTTATTTTTTATTTTATATAAATAAGCTTCAAAAAACTATAAATTTAGGGCAAAAATATAACTTATAGAAATGACTTACCTAAACATTAGAACTTATTCGCAAGCTTTTCGGATGACATTTATCATGATTTTGGTTGCGTTATTATTTTCTTTTCAGGGAAATAAATCAATGATGGCGATGGTAATTAATTCATTCTCTAATGATAAACCTATTTCTGCCGACAGGAATCATATTAAATCGGTCATCATTCACAGATTTGGATTTGAATTGTCAGATCCCATTATTCAGCTTAATACTGATGAAAAACTCCTACTTGCTTTTGATGACCTGATGGATGAAGTTAAAAGTTATAATTACACGATCGTGCATTGTAATTCAAACTGGGAGCCATCTGAACTGCTAACAGCCGAATATATCAACGGATTTGCAAGCGATCAGATCAGCGATTACCAATTTTCGTTAAATACCACAACTTCTTATATTCATTATGAATTAATTTTTCCGACTGACTATCTGCGATTAACCAAATCGGGCAATTACATTATCAAGGTTTTTGAAGACAATAATCAAAATGAGCTTGCTTTTATGAGAAAATTCAGCATCGTTAATCCGGAAGTGAAAATTGAAGCGAGTATTAAACCGCCTCTCGCCCTAAAATCAAAATTAGAAAAGCAAGAAATCGGATTTAAAATTTTTCTCAAGAATCTATACATCCCAAATCCTGCGGCTTCATTAAAAATTATTATTAAGCAAAATAACAGGGATGATAATATGATTACAGATATCAATCCTGTGAGGAATCAAGGGGATGTTCTGGATTATCATTTCAATAATAAAAGTATTTTTTATGGAGGAAATGAATTTAGGATGCTCAACATTAAGAGTTTAAGATATAAAGCCATAAACATTAACGCAATAGATTATTTTGGGGATGGTTATCATATTTCTCTTTTTGAAGATAAGGCAAGAAACAGGAATAATTATACTTTTGAAAACGACCTCAATGGTAAAAAACTCATTAAAACAGAGGATGAAAAAAATAGTTCGACAGAAGCAAATTATTGTTGGGTTCACTTTAGCCTTAAGGCTTCCCCTGAATTATTGAATAAAGATATTTTTATTACGGGAGAGCTGACCGAAGGGTTGCCCAATGAAAATACCAAACTGATTTTTAATGCAGGAAATGGTTGTTTCGAAGGCCTTCTGTTTTTAAAACAAGGTTATTATGATTATCAATACATTGTTAAAGAAAGCGGTGAATTATCAGCTAGCGTTTTGCTAACTGAGGGCAGTCATTATGAAACCAATAACGAATATTCGATTTTTGTATATTACCGTGACCCGGGCTCGATCTATGATCAGCTTATCGGTTATGAGAAAATTATTGGGCCAAACAATTAGCTTAAATTATTCGTATCGCAAAGCATCGATTGGATCAAGTCGTGCTGCTTTATTTGCAGGAATGATTCCTGAAATAATGGCTACTATAAAACACAAAACAACACCCAGCAAAATCCATAACCAAGGAATAATAAAAGCACTTCCGATGGACAAAGAAAGAATATTTCCTATCAAAATCCCTAATACAATTCCTAAAATACCACCAATTTGTCCTATTACGATAGCTTCGACAAAAAATTGATTCCTAATTGTTATGCTTGTCGCACCCATTGCCTTTCTGATACCAATTTCCCTTGTTCGTTCGGTCACTGACACCAGCATAATGTTCATTAAACCGATGGCCGCTCCAAGCAAGGTAATCAGTCCAATAAATGTTGCGGCCATGGTAACATAGCTCATCATACTTATTAGTGTATCGGCAATGAGGTCGCTTTTTGCAATTCCAAAGGTATCTACTTCTCCTAGTTTATCATCGCGTATTACACGAAATAATCCTGTTGCTTCGCCTATTGCGGACTCTGTATCTTCCACTCTGGCAGTCATTACATTAATTGTATAACTCATGTTTGCTCTTGAAAAATACTGCCTTACATTGGTAATCGGTACAACTGCCACACGATCACTCGAGCCAACACTTGAGCCTTTCTCTTTCAACACCCCAATCACTTTATACTTTCCAGGTCCAATAGAAATAATTTTGTCGATTGGGTCAATATTTGATTTAAACAATCTTTTTGCGACCTCGCTTCCAATAATGGCAACATTATTTCCGAAATGCACTTCATTTACATTGAAATTTCTCCCTTTTTCAATCTCCAATCCCGAAGTTATTAAATAACCATCATCAGAACCAATTACCGGAACATTTGGATCTGTTTTTTCAGATTCATATTTTAAGGTAGCTGTACCGGTCCCATAGGTATAAACTGAAACAGTTGATGGGATTTTAAACTCTTCTTTAAAAGTCAGTGCTTCATCAATAGTAATCGACCTGAATCTTTTGGCATCATTACCTCCACCTCCCATACGTATCATAATTTCTCTATTTCTGATGGTAAAAGTATTTGCACCCATCATCGCGAAACTGTCGGTTAAGTTGTATTTAATTGAATCAATAGCAGTCAGAATACCAACGAGTGCCATTATCCCAAATGCAATGATCAGTACAGTGAGAATGCTCCTCAACATATGCGACCGAATAGACTCAAGTGAAATTTTAATATTTTCTATGATCAGAAATTTTGTCATAAATGTTATTTATCAGAATTGTTTTTTTTACCATAGGCCAAATCACCGGCATCGCCCAAGCCGGGAACAATGTATGATTGGGCAGTCAATTCATCATCAACAGCACCTACCCAAAGGGTAACTTTGGTCGATGGTAAATTTTTCTTAATATATTCAACCCCTTCTGCGCTTGCAACCGCAGCTACAATATGGGTATGCTTTGGATTTCCCATATGAAGCAGCTCTCTGTATGCTAAAACGATTGATGCTCCTGTTGCCAACATCACATCCGAAAGAATTAATACTCGACCATCAAGATCAGGGCTTGAAGAATATTCAATCCGAATATCAAATTTTTGATTTTTATGATACTTGCGATATGCTGAAATAAAGGCATTATCAGCATGATCAAAGAAATTCAACATCCCTTGATGCAAGGGTAAACCAGCTCTGAAAATTGTGGAAAGAACAGGATGTTCGGCCAGTACAGATACATTGGCTACACCCAAAGGTGTAGTAACATCTTTCTGTTCATATTCCAGCTTTTTACTGATTTCATACGCAAAAATCTCACCCAGTCGTTCCAGATTCTTTCGAAAGCGATAACGATCCAATTGAATGTGCTCATCTCTGAGCTCAGATAAAAACTGATTTAACAAACTGTTATGTTTACCCAGAATATAAACCATATACATCAAGTTTAGTGATTCACAAATGTACTAAAAAGAAAATTATTACTTCGATTAATTTGTCATGATAGCTTGAACTTAGATTTACGCCACAACTTCAGTCCAATTTTACAAATTATATTCAATCTGTTAATGATCAAATGATAATAAATAATCTCTTTTGAACCAAAACTCTTGTAGAATTTTGCCAATCCGGGATCGTTTGATCCTTCAAAATCGAAAGTAAGATGCTGGTTGCTATTTACTTTGATCACCTGATCAAGCAAAAAAGCCATTGAATTCGTTTCCCTGCCTTCCTTACTTAAACCCGAAAAAAGAAAAGTGATTTTACGGTTTGAAACCAGAAAAAACCCACCTGCACATAATATATTCGTTGAATCGTAAACCCCATAAACTTGTGCAATGCCCCGATGAATTGCAGTATAAATAATTCTTCGGAGGCTTATATAATTGTTTTCTCTTAATTGGGGAATATGCCTGCCCTTATTATTGATGAATAGTTTGACTATTTCATCCGGGTTGGCATTGATATTAATAAAGAGACCGGATTCAGCAGTTTTTTTTAACTTTCTTTTTAAATTCTCGGTATATCTTTTTTTGATGTTTTCATAACTATTGATCAGGTCCAGTTCATGGTTTAAAAATGGCTTAATTTCGAATTTAGCTTGGTCAACTTTATTAAAATTATTCAGTTGGATTTCAATATAATTAAATGTTTCTGGGATGGCATTCAAGAATTCGGCAACCACCTCCTGTGTAAGAATATTTTGTGAAATCACACCAAGTTGCTGGGTGAAAAATGGCTGATATACTAAGTTGTTCCCAAATTTTCGTTTGACGGGTAAAGGAAATACCCGCAAATAATCTCCGTCAATTAAGGCATCCCAATCCTCACACACAATATCCAGGTACCATGAATAGGCATATATAATTCCATTGAATGATTTAGAAATACAAGTGTCCCATTTCATTTTATCAATTTCATGATTTTTCAGATATCGTATTTCCATCTATTTTAAAATTGATAATGTTTCTACGAATAGTTTTTTTAATTCTTCATCTTCGGCAAGCGATGAATTATGCCAAATTCCAATTAAATCACCTTTTACCCTTCTTACCGAATCAGAAATGAGTTTGAGCTGTTTTATCATATCGGCCGAATTTAATTTCAGGTAATCGGTCATCGTCCCATCCATGAAAGCAAATGGCCGGATCACCAATTGGGTTTCTTCCTCATTCAATAAATCATAAAACCTGAAAGGGGTGCATATACTGGCCCTGAATCCTAACTGAGACGGATATCCTAAGGAATAATCTTCAATAATTCCAAGGCTAATAAGGTTCCTGTATGTTTCCGGAAAGTTTAGAATCAGAAAATGTTGCCGAGATCTAATAACATCTCCTCCTAAAATATGCTCGAGTTTTGCGATTTCATCTTTTAATAAACTTAAATCCGAATTAGAAGCATACGAAGGATGGATATTGACTTGAGCTTTTTCATGCAAGTCCTTAAGCAAACGAAAGAACTTTAAATTCTGAAATGAAATATTTTTATCGTACCTGCCATATTTCCCGAGGTTCATAAAAATGATGGCATTGTATTTCTCTTGATCAAGTTTGCTAAGGATAAAGTCAAAATTATTGTATGGATCAGGGATAAGATTCATTAAAACGTTTACTCTTTCGGTTAGGTGTTTGAATTTTAGTTGCAGAATTGACCTGATGATGCCTCCGCTATTTCTCCAGAATCCCTTCCCAATATAAGAAAAAGCAATATCCACATCAATGGTTGGGATATACTGATATTCGGATTGAAGAAAGGTGATCTCGGAATATTTTAAGACTATTATTTCTTTAAGCTTCAGGGCAATTTGGTTAACCAAAGGTTGTTCCAGGAAATGATGTTTAAAGGCAATCGATGATTCTGCCTTAAATCGACCATGCTGATCCAGGCTTTTGGGCTCCAGATATTCTTCATATCTCGAAACCAAATAAAAAAGTACTGAAAAAATATCATAAGGAACATCCGCATTTTTATCAGTCTTGAAAAAAACAGGTAAACCTTCCCATTCTTCAACAATGATCTCTTTTTCGGCAATGTGTGTTTCAAAGAGCAAATCCGAAGGGCGCATTGAGATTGCACTTTGAATAGGCAGATCTGAGTAATTGATCTTTGCATCCTTGCTTTCATTAAATCCATTAAGATTACTACTTATTTGATATTCCGTTTTTAGAATATCATTAAAAAGCAATTTTAAAACATATTTAAGTCGTGAAGAGATTACATTTGAATAAATCAGGATCATAATAACCTAAATAAAATGTGCTTATTTACAACAAAGATAGTTCTTATAGTACCAAATAAGTATGTTAAAAGTCCTAAATAAAGCAAAATCCAAGTTTGAAAAGCTTCTAATTATTGCAATCCGTGTTCTTTTTTCATACTCTTCTGTTCCTGCTATCAATGTACCGTTGATTCTGTCATTAATCATCTAATTGCGTTAGTAATGCTGTTTTTTTCTTATTTTTGAACGGAAAAATATACCCGAAACTGATTATGGAAAATTTTATTGTTTCTGCACGAAAGTACAGGCCTGCCACATTCGACACCGTGGTTGGACAAAACTCAATTACCTCAACACTAAAGAATGCCATCAAAAACAATATTTTAGCTCAGGCATTTTTATTTTGCGGCCCCAGAGGAATTGGTAAAACAACCTGTGCCCGGATCATGGCAAAAACAATTAATTGTCAAAATCTCTCTGAAAACATTGAAGCCTGTAACAAATGTGAATCATGTACTTCCTTTAATAACGCGGCTTCTTTTAATATTCATGAATTGGATGCGGCATCTAATAACTCCGTTGAAGATATTCGCAATCTGGTTGAACAAGTTCGAATTCCCCCTCAGGTTGGTAAATATAAAGTTTATATCATTGATGAGGTTCACATGCTGTCGTCAAACGCTTTTAATGCATTTTTAAAGACTTTGGAGGAACCACCTCCATATGCCAAATTTATTTTGGCTACTACCGAAAAGCATAAAATTATCCCAACCATTTTATCACGCTGTCAAATTTTTGATTTTAAAAGGATTGGGGTTGAAGATATTGCGAATCATCTGAAATTCGTTGCACAAAACGAGCATATCGAAGCCGAATCAGATGCCTTACATATTATTGCACAAAAAGCAGATGGCGCCTTAAGAGATGCCCTTTCTATTTTTGATCAAATTGTAAGTTTCTCAAGATCAAATATCACTTATAAAAATGTGATCGATAATCTGAATATTTTGGATTACGATTATTATTTTAAAATCGTTGGTGCTGCGCTTAAAAATGACATTACCAACTCATTACTTATCCTCAACGATATTTTTGAAAATGGATTCGACGGACAACATTTTATTATTGGTCTTGCCGAACATTTACGAAATCTTTTAGTTTGCAAAGATAAAGCAACCTTATCCTTATTAGAGGTAGGCGAAAATATTAAAAGTCGCTATGCCGAGCAAGCTGACCAGGCAGATATCATGTTTTTAATAAAGGGTTTGGAGATTATCAACCATTGTGATATTGAATATAGAGGCAGTAATAATAAGCGTTTGCGTTTAGAATTAAGTTTGATGCAAATGTGTTCCTTAAAATCAGGAGCCTTGCCTCCTCAATCTGAGACGATCATCATTCCTCCTCAAAAAAAAACTGAAAGCCAATCTACAAAATCAATTGTCAGTGAACCAATCCCAAAACCGTTGATAAATGAACCTCAAACAGTGGCGAAGCCAACCATTGTAAATGAGCATAAAACATTACCTGTGAAGGATCTCGAACCAAAGTCGGTTCAAAAAAAGACGGGCACCAGAATGCCGGGCAGTATTTCAATCAAAGGCAATACCAATAAAGTTGAAGAAGAAGCAAGCACTTATAAAAGCACTATTCCTTTGTTGCCCGACACCGATTTTACACAAGAAGACTTGGAAACTCAATGGAGCAATTATTTATCTTCAGAAGCAAATCAAACGCCCAGTTTTGTTAACGCTCTTCGGAAATACACTCCAATATTAAAGGATAATTATTTAGTTGTATTTAAAACCGATAATAAGGTAATTGCAAATGATCGTCAGAATATAAACAAAGTCCAGGCTTATTTAAAGGAACATCTCCAGAATCAACAATTAACCTTACAGTCGGTTATTACTGAAAAGGAAGAAAATAATACGGCATATACCGACGAAGAAAAATTTGATGAGATGAAGAAAAAAAACCCGGCTCTTCAGGACTTAAAGGACCTGCTGGATTTGGAGATAGAATTTTAACTTATGCACAATCAACAATTTAGTTAAAATATTGATTTTTATTAGCAAAATTGCAGCATTGCTCTAGCCAATCCATAGCTTTATATATTTAATTCACAATTTCTCAATTTGTGCATCGAATCAATTTATAGCTCACAAATATTTATTTATATTTACAAAACTCAATTCGTACAAAGTTTGAAATTAATTGCTAGAATTATTTTAAAAATCTGGGGATGGAAACTCAACGGGATTATCCCTCCTGGTGTTGATAAATGTGTTGTAATTGCAGCACCACACACCAGTAATGTCGATTTTCTTGTTGGGCGACTTGCTTATTTTGCAATTGGGGTGAAATTAACTTTCCTGATTAAAAAAGAAGTTTTCTTTTTCCCACTAGGATCGATATTAAGGAGTTGGGGTGGTATTGCCGTTGACCGTGGGAAAAAAAATAATATGATTGATCAGGTTGTTGATCTATTCAATCAAACCGATTCATTGTACGTTCTCATCACGCCTGAAGGTACCAGGAAATTAACCACTCGTTGGAAAAAAGGATTTTATCACATTGCTTTACAAGCAAATGTACCAATTGCCATGGGATATGCCGATTATGCAAAGAAGGAAGCCGGGGTGGGCCCGGTTGTTTATCCTAGTGGCAATTACGAGGAAGATTTAAAAATAATACAGGATTTTTATCGTAATATAACCGCCAGATATCCTGAAAACTTTAACCTAACTCCCAAGAGAGAAGGCAAGTTAAAAAATGACAACCAGAACATTGAGAAAATGAAAAAACTTTATTGCAATAAAACTTAATCCAACTAAATATTCCAACACATGAAAAAACAAATTATTTTTAAATTATTAATGGGTTTATTTTTGCTGATTAGCTTTCAAAGCAATGCCCAAGTCGACCTTAAATATCAAACTCCGCCAAAAGAAATTCTGGAGTTAATAAACAGCCCATTAACCCCATCTGTTCGTTTAGATAATAATGGTGTATGGATGATCCTGCTCGAAAATGTTCCCTTTAAATCGATAGACGAAGTATCGGCTTTAGAGTATAAGCTTGCCGGTTTACGTATCAATCCTAAAACCAATGGTGGTAGTCGTACAAATTTCAATACAAATATCACCCTAAAAAATGTTACAAGTGGCGAAGAATTTCAGATAACCGGCTTGCCGGAAAAAGCTAAAATAAGTGGGGTATCCTGGTCGCCTGATTACCAAAAGGTAGCTTTCACAAATACTACCAATAAAGGTATTGAATTGTGGTATTTTGATGTTCAATCGAAAGAAGCCAAAAAATTAACCAAAGCTGTGCTAAATGGTATATTTGGCGGTAGCTATAACTGGGCTGCTAACGGAATGTCTTTCATTTGTAGTTTTATCAACCCCGATCGTGGAAGTTTGACCCAAGCTGATGAGACTCCAACCGGACCGGTTGTTCAGGAAAACTTAGGAAAAACAGCTCCTTCAAGAACCTATCAGGATTTGCTCAAAGATAAAGCTGATGAGGCTAATTTTGATTATTTTGCAGGCTCAATGTTGGTAAGAGTTGATCTGGAAGGTAACACAACAAATTTAACAGAAGCAAATATCTATAGTGGGTTTTCTGTTTCTCCAAACAGTGAATATATTATTACAGAAACCATCAAGAAACCCTATTCTTATTTAGTTCCTTTTAACCAGTTCCCTACAGTTTTAAGTTTGTTGGATAAAGATGGCAAATTTATCCGGGTAATTCAGGAAATCCCTCTCATCGAAGAAGTCCCCAGTGGTTTTGATGCAGTTGAGAAAGGACCCAGAAGAGTCAGTTGGAGATCGGATAAGCCGGCTTCAATTTATTGGGTTGAAGCACTTGACGAAGGAAATCCTAAAACAAAAGCAGAATTTCGCGATGCGGTTTATACAACCGATTATCCTTTCGATCTGAATAATAAAAACCATATTGTTTCGGTTAAAAACCGATTCAGAGGCATGACATGGGGAAATGATAAAATTGCCATTGCTTATGACAATTGGAGGAGTACTCGTGAATCATTGGTCTACAAAATCAATCCCTCTATTGATAATATTAAACCCGAAATATTATTTAACCTCAATTCTGAAGATATTTATCAGGATCCCGGAAGCTTTGTGACTATTGAAAATCAATACGGAAGGAATGTATTGCTAGTTGAAAAAGACCGATATCTATACTTAAGCGGTGAAGGATATTCTCCGGAAGGAAATCGACCATTTCTGAATCAATATGATTTAACTAAAAAAACCACCAAAGAAATTTGGCGTGCCGACGGAATCAGCACTTATGAAAGTATTGGATTCAGAGGTAATTTGTTTTTTATTGATTTGAAGAAAGGTGTAATGATTACCAGTATTGAATCAGCATCTGAAAATGCAAATTATTATCTGCGCAACTTCAAGAAAAAAGATGCTCCCAAACAAATTACCTTTTTCCCAAATCCATATAAAGCAATGGAAGGCGTAACCAAAGAATTCATCAAATACAAAAGAGCTGATGGTGTTGATTTGACCGCAACTATGTATTTGCCTGCCGGTTATGATAAAACCAAAGATGGTAGAATTCCTATGCTCATGTGGGCCTATCCGCGTGAATACAAAGATCCAAAAACAGCAGGACAAGTTCGTACTTCTCCACATCGTTTTACACGAATCAATTATGGTTCACCAATTTTTTGGGTTAAAAGAGGTTTTGCAATTCTCGAAAATGCAGAATTCCCTATTATCGGAGTTGGCGAAACGGAACCTAACGACTTATTTATTCCACAATTGGTGGCTAACGCAAAAGCAGCTATAGATGCACTTGATGAAATGGGTATTGTTGATCGAAAACGCGTTGCGGTAGGAGGTCATAGTTATGGAGCATTCATGACGGCTAACTTGTTAAGCCATTCTGATTTATTTGCTGCAGGACTTGCCCGAAGCGGTGCATATAACAGAACTTTAACACCATTTGGATTCCAATCGGAAGAAAGAACTTACTGGGAAGCACCCGATGTTTATAACCAAATGGCACCTTTCATGCATGCCGACAAGATGAAAACACCATTATTAATGACTCATGGTTTGGCTGATAATAATTCAGGTACGTTCCCATTACAGAGTGAGCGTTATTACAATGCGCTGAAGGGTCATGGTGCGACCGTTCGCTTGGTGATGTTACCGGCTGAAAGCCATGGTTATGCATCTTATGAATCTATTTTGCACGTTTTATGGGAATCAGATCAATGGTTAATGAAATATGTGAAGAATAAAAAATAGAGAACCATTTTCCAACAAAAAAAGCTGCCCTGATTTAGGCAGCTTTTTTTGTAAATAATTTTATCGTATTGCAAATTGCACTATACTTTCTCAAGTACTACAGCTATACCCTGTCCAACTCCTATACACATGGTACAAAGTGCTTTTTTCGCATCTGAATTTTGCATCTGATAAACGGCTGTTGTTATCAACCTTGCACCACTCATTCCTAAAGGATGTCCTAATGCAATCGCTCCTCCAAGTGGATTGATCCTTGGATCGTTATCGGCCAAACCAAGTTCACGACTACAGCCCAATGCTTGCGCAGCGAAAGCTTCGTTCAATTCAATAATATCCATGTCATTAAGGGTTAAGCCAAGATGCTTTAACAGTTTGTTGGTGGCAGGAACAGGTCCCATTCCCATAATCCGTGGAAGAACACCGGCTGTTTTCATTCCAAGAATTTTGGCAATCGGTTTCAAATTATATTTTTTTACTGCTTTTTCAGAAGCAATAATTAAGGCTGCTGCACCATCGTTAATCCCTGAAGCATTTCCGGCTGTAATAACACAGTCGGGACCCAGGACAGGCTTCAAGGATGCCATTTTCTCCAAACTTGATAAGCGAGGATGCTCGTCTTTGTTTACAATAATTGGATCACCTTTTCGTTGCGGGATCGATACTGGAATAATTTCCCTGTCCAACGATCCATCAGCTTGAGCTTTTGCAGCCTTCTCCTGACTCCATTGGGCAAATTTATCCTGATCTTCGCGGCTGATATTGAAATCTTTTGCAATATTCTCTGCTGTCTGAATCATCGATTCTGTACCGTATTTTTTATCGAGCGCTTTGTTAATAAAACGCCAACCCATGGTTGTATCATAAAATTTCTGTTCCCTTGAAAATTCACTTTCGGCTTTTCCCATTACAAATGGGGCACGCGACATGCTTTCAGCTCCACCGGCAATGACCAATTCAGCCTCACCCGATCTGATCGCTCTGGCTGCAGTGCCAATGGCATCCATTCCAGAACCGCAAAGTCGATTCATTGTTGTTCCGGAAATGGTTTCTGAGTAACCTGCCAAAAGAAGCGCCATCCGTGCAACATTCCTATTATCCTCGCCTGCCTGGTTCGCACATCCCATAATTACATCATCAACAGCCAGCCAATCCAAGTTTGGATTTCTTTCCATCAAGGCTTTTAAAGGAATTGCAGCAAGATCATCAGCTCTTACAGATGAAAGGACTCCGCCATAGCGGCCCACAGGGGTTCGGATTGCGTCACAAATAAACACTTCGGTCATAATCTAGTTTTTACGGTTTAACATAATTTTTCAAGTTTAGGCTTTATTATTCTGAAGCCATTCAGCAATGCTTCCGACAATTTGTTAACTTCATTCTGCGTAAGAACGGTTGAGAACATACATGCACAGGTATTGATCATAATTAAATTCTCTTTAAAATAAAGATAGTCAAGCAATTCATTTACTACAGCCGTTTCCTCTTTTGTTTGATAAGCCTCACGGTAAGTTGTTGGAGGTTTGACTTTCAGATGAATCCGGAACATTGACCCGGCTCCGGTAATAGAGACCGGAACATCTGCAATTATAATGGCTTCCTGAATCTGATCAATCGCCTTTTGAGTTAAGGCATTTAGTTTTAGCACTGCTTCCCTATCGAATAAATTCATGGCAGCATAACCTGCAGTCATTGTTATTGGATTGGCTGAAAAAGTGCCTGAGTGAGGAAATAAAAGTTTGCTTTCGCGAGGATCAAGAACCTTCATTACATCTGAACGGCCGGCAAGTGCGCCAACCGGAAAGCCTCCTCCAATTATTTTACCCAAAGCAGTAAGATCGGGTTTAACCTTAAAATTATCTTGAGTGCCTCCATAATTCACACGAAAGGTAACTACCTCATCAAACACCAATAAAGCTCCATTTTCACGGGTCCATTTATAAAGCGCCTCAATAAAATCGTTCGTACCCTGAAGCAAACCAATGCGGTGAGGTACCGGATCGATTAAGACACAAGCAATCTGATCGGCTTGCTGATTTAAAATAGCAATGGTCCTTTCAATATCGTTGTAAGGGAAAATAATTACATCATTTAAAACACCCTGAGGGGTTCCATTTGCAAGCGGAACACTATTTGGTTTATTGAGATCTCCCCAATTTGTTGGATTAGCTGTTTGGCTAACTTCGGCAAAATCATAAGTGCCGTGATAGGCACCTTCGGCTTTAGCGATTTTTGGTCGCCCGGTATAAGCTCTTGAGGCTTTAATCATCGTCATAACTGCCTCGGTACCGGAATTTACGAATCGGATTTTTTCAAACCCAACAGAGCGGTCACATAATAATTGAGCATATTTGACTTCAATTTCTGAAGCCAAAGTGTATGCAGTTCCTTTATAAAGTTGTTCAATAACTGCACTTACGATTGCCGGATGTGCATGGCCATGAATTAAAGATGCCATATTATTGGCAAAATCAATTCTCTGCACACCATCTATATCAGTGACATGAATCCCGGATGCATTGGCAGCATAATTTGGATAAGGTTTTCGAAAAACAGTATTTCGACTTACGCCCCCCGGAAGTACATTACAAGCTTGCTGATAGATTTCTTCACTTGTTCTTTTTTGCTCTTTTGAGTCAAGGATTTGAGTATCCATATGTTAATTTCCGGTACGTCCGGAACCTCCTCTTAATAATCTAAAATAAAATAATTACCTATTTGGAATACTGATTAAGTTTAGCCCCGGTATTCTCCTGCAAATATTCAAAACTTACTCCGGGTGCAAGCTCCCTCACATAAAGACCATCCATTTTAACATCAATGATAGCAAGGTCGGTATAAATTGTATCGACAACTTTTTTACCTGTGAGAGGGTATGTACATTCTTTCACTATTTTAGGCTCACCCGTTTTAATATTATGTTGGGTAATAACGAAAATAGTTTTTACACCGGCAATAAGATCCATAGCTCCACCTACAGCAGGTATTGCACCAGGCTCCCCCGTCGACCAATTTGCCAAATCACCATCTCCGGATACTTGCATCGCTCCAAGCACACATACATCAATATGGCCTCCACGTATCATGGTAAAACTATCTGCATGATGAAAATAACAGGCACCGGGAATACTCGTTACATGTTTTTTTCCTGCATTGATCAATTCAGGATCTTCATGGCCTTTTTCGGGAGCAGGCCCCATTCCGAGCAAACCATTCTCGGTATGATAAATAAACTCGCGTCCTTCAGGCACAAAACCGGCTACCAATTCAGGAATCCCAATTCCAAGATTTACATAGGATCCATCCGGAATGTCCAATGCAACTTTTTGTGCCATTTGATTTCGATCCCAACCTTTAATATTTTCGTTTATTGCCATGGATACCTCCTATCTTCTTTTACCAGTTTTGATTCTTCAGCCGGATTTGTTACTTCAACTACTCTTTTTACAAAAACCCCGGGGGTTACAACACATTCAGGATCCAGATCGCCTAATTCAACAATCTTTTTTGCCTGAACAATGGTGACTTCGGCTGCAGTGCACATGATAGGACCAAAATTTCGGGCAGTTTTATTATAAATTAAGTTACCGTATCTGTCGGCAGCTTTGCATTTTACCAATGAAAAATCAGCTCTGATGCCATATTCCATAACATAAGTTTCACCGTTGAATAAACGGGATTCTTTTCCTTCTGCAAGCGGCGTATTTACAGAAGCAGGGGTAAAAAATGCCGGAATCCCGGCCCCACCGGCCCTGATTCGTTCTGCCAGCGTACCTTGTGGCACAAGTTCTAATTCTATTTCTCCATTGTGATATAACTCTGGGAAAACGGTAGAATTTAAAGTGCGTGGAAATGAACAAATCATTTTTTTAACTTGTCGGTTTTCGATCAATGCTGCAAGGCCGACATGGCCGCTACCGGTGTTATTACTTACCACGGTAAGATTTTTTGCACCATGATCAATGAGCGCATGGATCAATTCAATCGGGCTGCCCGCTTCACCAAATCCACCTATCATCACGGTTGCCCCATCAAAAATATCGGCAACGGCTTCAGCAGTCGTTTTAATTATCTTATTTATCATTTGTCAATGCTTAAAATGAATAGAAATTTTACTTTTTCATTCTTTTATCTAAAGCTTCATTCAGGTTCTTCTCAATCTGAACCAATTCATCTTCGAAGAAATATTTTTCAGTTTCAAATGGTTTTAGATTTGCCACTGTATTTTCTTTCTCATCATATTTGGCCAAGAAAACTTCATCAAGCCATTCCATATTTCTACTTTCATTGAATTTCAATGCAATGGCTTTCTTTCCATTCACCTCAAGGGTTCCAAGAATTGAAATTTTTCCTGCTGAAGAAGTCATGGTAATATATCTTGAAGGACGGTTGATAGAAGGCAAAGTGCGGTAAACTTTACTGAAAACTTTATTCAATTCCGCAAGAGGAACTGTAAAGTAATGATGTTCACCTGTAGGCCTTGCACAATACATGGAATGGAAACCAATGGTCAACATGGCGAAAATATTTCCCAGATCAATCCAATTTTGAGCAGAACGATCAATATCAACTTTGCCATTTTTATCGGTAAATAAACTGATATGGTTCATTACGGGGCTTTGGCTTTTTACGGTTATTCCGCGAGCCCTGAGTCGTCGAACAGCCGCAATGGTGCTTGGGTTCAGAAGTTCCCGAGGAGTTGAAAAGTGTGCCATCCAAACCACTTGAATTCCATGGTCGATAAGCTTGCCAAACAATTCCAAAAAGTCATTGTATTTACTGTTAATAAACATTTCAGGGTGAAATGTAAGGGCTCTTGAACCAATACGGACTGATTTAATATGCATTAATTCTTCATCTTCAATAATCGGAAGAAGGTATTGCTCAAGCCGTTCGAAAGGCATATAACCTGCATCTCCTCCAGTTAGAAGCATATCCGTAATTTCCTTATGTTTTTTTACATAATCCAAAACCGGTTTAATTTCGTTTTGAATGAACATATCTTCGTCACCGCGAACTTGGGCATGACGGAAACAATAGCTGCAAAATGCAAAACAGCTTTGTGTTGTTTTATCAAAAATCAACTGGCATTGTGGATATTTATGCTGACTTCCTTCCAAAAATTCGATTTCACCCATATCGTTTTCAAACCAGGGTTTATTCAATTTCTGATTGCCATCGTGAGGATTGGTGAGTTCCATATAATCAGCAACGATTTTTTTTCTTTCTGACTCAGTTTTTGCCTTTTTATATAATACGACAGCTTCTGCCCTGATCATACCCGGTTGTGGAAAAACCAATTGAAATACTGAGTCATTCGCAAAGTCTTCCCATTTAATAAAGTTCAGCACATGTTTGGTTGCTAAAAAACGGTAAACTTCGATAAAAAATTCTCGTTCTTCAATAAACCCGATATCTATTCCATGTTGGTTCAAGATTTGAACGATTTCCCTAAAACCCTCAAGTCCAACATAATTTTTCTTCGTAAACATGAATTCGGAAGTTTCCATGATGCCGGAATAATTTGGATAATTAGAGTGTAATCTTGATAACAAACCTGTTGGCAAGAGATTTTCATTTTTAATGATAGCCCGGGTATCATCGGTATAATGATATCGATCCATCATCTTATTAACATCCGACGAAGTAATTATTGCCTTTTTGGTTTCATTCATCGTAATAGTGTTTGCGATTGATTTTGTCATTGTTTTGACTTTTATATTGTTTTTTTAATTCTTTTAATTAGTTGCTTCGATTTATGTTGAACCGAACTTTGCTAAGCCTTTTTTGTGAGATTAGATAGTTTAATCCCTGATTCCAAGAACATTATTAATTTATTTCCTAACATTAAACAGGCGTTTTTTATTTCTATCTAAGAAGGAAGTAAGAATATTATTCTTAGGAGTAGGATGGGATAAAGATTGATTAGGAGGAGGACCAGTTTTTTCTGCGGGTTTTTACCCTCAGGTTTCCATTATAAAGGTAAATGGCCAGAGCACTTTGAAGTGCCAATAATACAACTCCTTCTTCAATTGCTGATGAAAGAGAAATACTGTTTTTGCTAGTCATAATTGATTAAAAATTAAGTGTTTATTTAATCCTTAAAATTTCAATACAAAGATATGAAACAATAGAGATCAATTAACATGCTACTTGTAATTTTTACTCATTCTAGCTAATTACAGAATGAATTATAACCTTCACAAGTGAGATTTGAGAAAATATTGAGGAGAATATGATCCTTTAATAAAAAAACTCCCCTATGAGGGAGCTTTGGTGGGCGATGATCCCGACCAAAAGTCGGGAGAACCCCCGACCCTCCCGACTTTTAGTCGGGATGCTCTGAACCTTTTGAAATCAATCGCTCAATCTGTTTTCTACTCTTCCATCTTTTAA
>JAHIVC010000094.1 GCA_018816945.1 Bacteroidota bacterium
CCCCCCGCTGGCGCGGATTTGCAATCCGTGCCATTGTTAAATATCTTGCTAATAATCCACCTTCATTTTCCATCTCAACTTAACAATGTAACTTCTAACAAACCCTTACCACCAGCATAATTAACAGCGCTGCTGTATAAATAATCCTCAGGTTTGAAAACCAAACCTTCCTCAACCGGGTTGTAATGAATATAATTTAGTTTTTCCCTTATTACTTTGTTTGACCACAGTTCAACTGGCTTGTTGTCAGCTCTCCAGAATCGATGCCCTGAATCGGTATTGAATTGATTTAACAACCATTCTCTGCGACTTTCATGGTCGTTGTTCTCGATTGCTTTTAATACTGCTTTACTGGTGAACTTCTTAAAATCTCTCATAATTTCGGGTAATTGATCAGTTTTAGTTGCTCTGATAATCAGGTGCACATGATTCGTCATAATGCACCAGGCGAAAATCTCAAGCCCTTTATTGTGCTGACAATAGACAAGACCCTCAAGTAAGATGTCTTTGTACTGGTTTCGGGTAAAAACATCAACCCATCCCTGTACTGCAAAGCTCACAAAATACGTGCCTTCTGGGTTATAAAACTTGTATTTACGACTCATTAAACAAAAATAGAAATTTCATGTATTGCGGGTGCGGCAAAATTCATTGCATTAAATGTTGAAGTGCTTTGGGCACGGATTACAAATCCGCGCCAGCGGGGGCCATGAACGACAAAGCTGCCCTTGAGCAATTACAGCTCATTAACGAGCTGAACGAGGAAGAAAAAGGCATACTGCTCAAGCTGATTGAGACTTTCGTTTCTAAAAAACGGTTTAAAGATTACCTGAAAAAAAATATTGCTGCATTATAAAACAAAAAAAGCCGAATTGCTCCGGCTTTTGTTTTAATTTTACTTTTTTAAAATGTTATTGCTATTTTATTAGAATTAAAATTGCCGGAATATAATTTATACTCACCTACTAATTTTGGCAACATTGTTTTTGTCTCTATGTATTTTGATTGATTTTTATCCCAAATCGGAGTAGTATAAACGTATGTCGGCAAATATGGACATATACAGAAAGTAAAACCACCTTTTAATAATTTAAATCCGATAAGATTATAAGTATCTATACAAGTCTCACCAGGCATCAAAAAAACAAATTTGTCTTTAAACTTATCTATTATCACTTCCGGTATTAGATCCGATTCAATGTAATGAGTTTTAACCTCATTTAGTGTGTCTGGTTGCTTACTAAAAATCTCACGATAAATGTATTCATAAATGTCAGCCAAATCATCGTTAACCATATCTATTTCTTGTTCTTGTTCAACTTCTATATCAACAGTATCATTTACAATAATCCAACCTTTAGAAAATGATGCATCGCCACCAATTATCACCTTATAATTATCATTGGCAAAATTTTCATGCATTTTTGCCCTTTTTAGATAATTAGGATTTAAATATTCTTCTATCGGGTATTGTAATAAAGTTCCCCATGGCAACATCGGTAATCCGCAGCGACTATCTGAGATTTTCTGAAAATAATAATTAGTATCAGAATTATTTCTATAAGTGATAATTAATTCAGGATAGTATATTGTTGAATCTTTCTGGAAAATGTCGTATCCTTTGACCCATTTAGCTGACAATTCGATGCTTACACTTTGAGAATATGTGGAAATATTAAAACTCAAATGCAAGAATAAAATAATATATAAATTTATTGTTTTCATATTAAAATGGATATACGAAAGAATGATTAAAAGTCCAATGAAAGTTAGTGTAATTCATTGAATTAAACTGTGGATATATAGTTCCCCAATTAATTATTTGATCTCTTGTAAAACTATTTAGTTGAAGACCCCCAAGAGAATTTTGATAACTATAAGCATGGAAATCTAACATATCTAGGAAATCTTGAGTTAAAAGAGTACGGGATTGACCGGCTAGTGCCGCAAATTGTGATACATGGACGAATTCATGCCCCATAGTAAAAAATAATTGCTTTGCACTTGAAAATGCAAAGTTTTTATTAAAGTAAACATTTGACATGCCTGTTAATTTGCCTGTTGTAACGTATGATGACGTTACTGTCGAACCAGGTGCACCTATTGCATCCATTGCATCTTGAATTTTGATAGGGACATTTTCAACGGTAAAAGCTTTCACATTATTCATTGGAGCATCTTTGTACCAAGCTTTCTGAGCATCAGACAGAAATTGGTCTGTAGCAGGCACTGGATCCCCTCCATTGACACCAAGATCTACACACCCTTTTTGAAAAACAGAGATTTGCCTTTGATATTGAATCCCCCCAGAAATGCCTCCTATTAATGCGCCACCTAATGCACCATAGCCACCACCAATTAAACCAGATTGCAAGCCTTGTCCAAAACTCGCTCCTCCCATCCATGCATTACCAGCACCTCCAACAAAACCTCCTGCGAAGCCTCCAGAAGCTCCGACTAACGCCCCATTAGCTACAGCGCCTCCAAATGAAGTTGCAGTACCCAATGCTCCAGCAACAGCCTGCCCAGCAAAACCACCTGCTGCCCCAGCTAAAGCCCCCGCTGGCGCGGATTTGCAATCCCCCCGCTGGCGCGGATTTGCAATCCGTGCCATTGTTAAATATCTTGCTAATAATCCACCTTCATTTTCCATCTCAACTTAACAATGTAACTTCTAACAAACCCTTACCACCAGCATAATTAACAGCGCTGCTGTATAAA
>JAHIVC010000095.1 GCA_018816945.1 Bacteroidota bacterium
TGCTCATTAATTGTTGCTCTTTTTTTGTCATAGGTACAATTATAAGAATTGTTACCTAAATTGTGAAGAAATACAC
Organism: Bacteroidota bacterium; assembly: GCA_018816945.1. Classification (NCBI taxonomy): domain Bacteria; kingdom Pseudomonadati; phylum Bacteroidota; species Bacteroidota bacterium. The sequence continues at coordinate 77 of JAHIVC010000095.1, forward strand.
GGCTGGCAGGTTAAACTCATTTATCCCGATACGCGGAGTTAATCCCGCTCAAGCGGGGCTATCGGGATTCCTGCCTGTACTGCTGTTTAGGCAGGCAGGCGTTCATCTTACAGATTTCAATTCACTACGTTATTGAAATCTGAGTTTCACGAATAAATTGAGGTGAATCATTAATTACAAAATCAAATATTCCAAAATCTAATTTCAATTATTTATACAGAAAATAATCCGGAAGATTATCGTGTTAAATTATTAACAGTTAAGAGGATACAAAAAAACTATATCTTTACTGATAGAATCATGTTGTATTATATTGCCATCAATTTCATTAATTGAAGTGGTGGTAACACCGTTAAAAATTGTTTACATGATAAAGAAAGTATTGGTTGCCAATCGGGGCGAAATTGCAGTAAGGATCATCAGATCATGTCGTGAAATGGGTATCAAATCTGTAGCTGTTTATTCAGATGCAGATCGAACCTCAATGCATGTAAGGTATGCGGATGAAGCATATAATATAGGGCCCGCTCCATCAAACGAAAGCTATTTGGTGATGGATAAAATAATCGCGGTTGCAAAAAAAACAAATGCCGATGCGATACACCCCGGTTACGGGTTTCTATCGGAAAATGCAAAATTTTCTGAAAGATGCAAAGAAGAGGGCATTATTTTTATTGGACCATCAGCTTATGCCATCAGAACAATGGGCGATAAAATTACAGCCCGAAAAACAATGTTGGCGGCAAATGTGCCTGTAGTACCAGGTACAACCGAGCCATTAACTGATATTGAATCTGCCATAAAAACAATTAAAGAAATTGGCTTACCGGTAATGATAAAAGCTTCTGCAGGTGGAGGTGGTAAGGGTATGCGTTTGGTGCGAAAGGAATCAGAGATTGTCAGTTCGGTGAGTGCTGCAAAATCGGAAGCTATGACTGCTTTTGGTGATGATGCCATTTATGTCGAAAAATATATTGAATCACCTCACCATATCGAATTTCAGATACTTGCCGATCAACATCATAATGTCATACACTTATTTGAGAGGGAGTGTTCGGTACAACGACGGCATCAAAAAGTTGTCGAAGAAACCCCTTCTCCATTGATGAATGCCAAGATTAGGGCCGAAATGGGCGAACATGCAGTGGCCGCGGCAAAAGCAGTTGACTACTATGGTGCAGGAACCATTGAGTTTATTGTGGACGATCAATTGAATTATTATTTTTTGGAAATGAATACCCGCCTTCAGGTCGAACATCCGATTACAGAAAGGGTAGTTGGGGTTGATTTGGTAAAAGAACAAATAAAAATCGCCAATGGTGATGTCTTATCATTTAAACAAGAAGATCTTCGGCAAGAGGGTCATGCTATTGAATGCCGTATTTATGCTGAAGATCCTGATAATAATTTTATGCCAAGCCCGGGTGTTATTAAACATATTTCTGAGCCCTTGGGTTTGGGAGTTCGTCACGATGGCTATGTTTATGAAGGTTATGAAATCCCAATGTACTATGATCCGCTTATTTCTAAACTGATTGTTTGGGCTAAAACAAGAGATGAAGCCATTGCCCGTTTACGAAGGGCCCTTTACAATTATAAAATAACAGGCATAAAAACTTCGATAAAATTTTTAGCGAGGATATTGGAATGCCCCGATTTTAAATCAGGGAAGTACAATACCCATTTCATCGAAAAGAATTATGATTTCCTGATGACTAAACCTCCCAGTAAAGGTCATAGTCAAGAGGTTGCGATCATTGCGGCTTTTATCGATTATCTGGATAAAGCAAGTTTTCCGCAATGTGAAAAATCAAAACAACAGTTAGGAAATAATTGGAAGGATTTCGGAAGGAAAAAGAATGTATTGCGCTTTTAATATATTAAAATAAGTTTTTATGGCGTATGAAGTAAAAATAAACGATAAACTGGCAAAAGTTGAACTCCGCACCCGTGTAAGCAATAACGTTGAAATATTTATCGATGGCCAAAAATACGATGCCGATGTGGTCATGGTCGAACGGGGCGTTTATTCAATAATTTTGAACGGAATTTCGTATAATGTAGAGTTGATTGAAAATGGATCGAGTAAAAATTATTTAGTAAATACCCTATACGATTCGTTCGAAATAGAAGTCATTGATGCTGAAAGCAAGTATCTGAAAAGCAGGCTGAAAGATCTGGGAGATGATTCAAAAGTGATCTCTACCCCTATGCCCGGAAAAGTGGTGAAGGTTTTAGTGAAACCAGGAGATAATGTAAAGGCAGGTGATACTGTGATCATTATTTCGGCCATGAAAATGGAAAGCGAATATAAAGTTAAAAAAGACAGGATAATAAAAGAAGTACTGGTTAAAGAGGGGGACATCGTGGATGGTCACCAGGCTTTAATTGTCATCGAATAAAATAATTGGATTATGATGAACCTAGAAGATAAATTTAAAAAGTTTGAGCTGATAAATAAACAAGCGGAGCTTGGCGGCGGTATTGAAAGGATTGAAAGGCAGCATAAAGCCGGAAGATTGACAGCTCGGGAACGGATTGAAATTTTGCTTGATACGGATACTTTCGTAGAATTAGACAAATTTGTGATCCATAGGGCCACTGATTTCGGGATCGATAAGAACAAAATCCTTGGTGATGGGGTTGTATCGGGCTATGGCAAAATTGATGGACGGCTGGTTTATGTTTTTGCACAGGATTTTACCGTATTTGGAGGCACCTTGAGCCGTGCCAATGCCAACAAAATAATTAAAGTGATGGATTTGGCCATGAAAATGGGTGCACCTGTCATCGGACTTAACGATTCGGGCGGTGCACGCATCCAGGAAGGGGTTGAGAGCTTGGGCGCTTATGCTGATATTTTTTACAGAAATGTCATGTCTTCAGGGGTCATTCCTCAAATTTCTGCTATACTTGGCCCATGTGCCGGTGGTGCTGTTTATTCACCTGCTATGACGGATTTTATTTTAATGGTGAAAGATTCAAGTTATATGTTTGTGACAGGCCCAGAGGTGATCAAAACTGTAACGCACGAAGAAGTTACCAAGGAAGACTTGGGAGGTGCCATGACCCATAATTCGAAAAGCGGAGTTGCACATTTTATGGCCGATGATGATGAACAAGCCATGATGATGATTAGGGAGTTGTTTGGCTTTATCCCTTCAAATAATATGGAGGAGGCTCCTATAAAGGCATGCAGGGATGATGTTAAGAGAGAAGATGAAAAACTCCAAACCCTTATCCCGGCCGATCCGAACAAACCATATAACATGTTGGATTTGATCACCACCGTGGTTGATGACCATAATTTTTTTGAGGTACAGCCACATTATGCTCAAAATTTGGTGATAGGTTTTGCCCGTTTGGGTGGAAAATCGGTTGGTATCATTGCCAACCAGCCGGCTTATCTTGCCGGTGTATTGGATATCAGTTCTTCGACAAAAGGTGCACGCTTCGTTCGCTTTTGCGATGCATTCAACATTCCAATTATCACTTTCGTGGATGTACCAGGCTTTTTACCGGGAACAACCCAAGAATTTGGAGGCATCATCAAACACGGGGCAAAGTTGTTGTATTCTTTTGCAGAGGCCACCGTTCCTAAAATTACCGTAATCACACGTAAGGCATATGGTGGGGCATACGATGTAATGTCGAGCAAACACATTGGCGCAGATATCAATTTTGCTTACCCAACTGCCGAAATTGCGGTAATGGGCGCTGATGGAGCTGTCAATATTATTTTCCGGGATGCATTGACCGATGAACAAAAGAAAAAAGCCGTTGATGATTATCGAGAAACTTTTGCTAGTCCTTATAAAGCAGCTGAACTGGGGTATATTGATGAGATCATTTATCCGAAACAAACCCGGTATAAACTAATTGAAGCTTTGGAAATGACCGGCAATAAGAGCAAATCTAATCCATCAAAAAAACATGGGAATATTCCTTTGTAATTAAAGTTCAGTTTTGAAATCTATTTTAAGTTCATTCATGGTAACCTGAAGTTCTTGTTCTAGTTTTTGAATCAATGAAGGAAGCAATTCCAAATTTGATTTATTGTGGGCATAATCTTCTATAAGACGAATTTCACTTGTAACTGCCTTAATATTAAAATGATCAATACTTGTTTTTAGTTTGTGTGCATGAAATGCCAGAAGCTGATAATCTTTGTTAATAAGGTTGTTTTGGATTGAATTCAATATTTGTGGCCCATTTTCTAAAAAAATCTTAATCAATTTAATTAGCATTTCTTGATCATCACCTATAAATGCCTTAATCCTATCAAGACTGTAAGTTTTCATTGGCCTCCAAATATTTAAATTTCATTCCCTTTTAACATTCTATAAATAGTCGATTTCCCAATATCAAGCTTTTTAGCTACCAGTAATACATTGTTATTATATTTCTGCAAATAAAACTTGATGATTTTTCGCTCATAACCTTGCAATGTATCTTCTTCTATTAAGAAATCGCTCGTTCCATGAGCAGAATTGAAAGAAATATCTGATTCGTTGATAATATTATCATTTGCTAAAACTGCCGCCAATTCGATTATAGCTTTTAATTCACGAACATTGCCCGGATAAGGATATTTTAATAATTTTTCGGAGGCTTCGGATGAGATACTTGGCAAATCTACTTTATTATCTTTAGCGTACTCTTCCAAAAAGTATTTGGCCAGTACAATGATATCGTCCCCTCTATGCCTTAGAGGTGGCATTTCAATAGGTAATCCTAAAAGTCGGTAGTACAAATCCTCACGTAAATTCCCTTTATGAACTTCTTCTGATAAATCTTTATTTGTGGCTACAATTAAGCGGACGTCTATTTTTATGATGTCGTGTCCTCCAACCCGTGAAAATTCTCTCTCTTGCAAAACCCTAAGTAATTTAGTTTGCATATTGATATCCATTTCAGCGATTTCATCTAAAAATAAGGTACCCTTATTTGCAATCTCAAATTTTCCAAGCTTCCTGGTATTGGCTCCGGTAAATGATCCCTTTTCATGTCCAAATAATTCACTTTCAATCAACTCTCTTGGCACTGCAGAAACATTAATAGCAACAAATGGCTTTTTTGAGCGTGAAGAATTATAGTGAATGGCACGAGCGGCCAACTCTTTCCCTGTGCCTGTTTCTCCTGATAATGAAACAGTAATATTTGATTTTGCCGCTTTCTCTATTAACTCAAAAATTCCTTTAATTGACTGACTCTTTCCTTTAATGGCCTTATCAACTTTATATTTTTTCCCAATTTCTTCCTTAAGGGTTGAAATTTCCTGCTTTAAGCCAATGTTTTCTTTAATCTTGATCAGAGAGTTCCATAACCTGTCTTTGGTTTCTTCGTTCTTTTCAAGATAATCATAAGCACCTTCTTTAAGTAACTTGACGGCCGTAGCAATTTCTTCTTGCCCGGAAACAATAATTATTGGAATATCCTGGTCATATTCCTTGATTTTTAGCATAACCTCATGACCGGTAGTATCGGGAAGTGTAAAGTCAAGTGAAATTACTGAAGGCTTTTTATGTAAATTGGCAACACACTCTTTCCCTGTAAGATAGAGTTCTACCTCATAGTCGGGGTTTTTAGAAAGATGGTGCTTTAACATCTCTCCATAGAACTCATCATCTTCAACAATGAATATACGAAATGGGTTCATGTATGTTCTTTTTAAATTAATAATATATCCATTTGAAATTCATTCCCAAATGGAGATTTAGTACTCATACGTGTGTTTCTTAGAATAGTTCCCAGAATGGGAAAATAAAGTTGTCTTTTTTCTATGTCTGTTCCGATATCTTAGCGCAAGTCTTGTGAAATAACCTAATTTCATTTATTGTTTTTTCTTGGAAAATTTTAAATCTATTAAAACCATTAAATATTTTAAATAGTGCTGATTATTAAAATAAATTTGTTATAAATGAATATATATTCATTATATTTGCAGCGTGAGACCAAAGGATGATAATAAGATAAAGGCAATTTATGCAGCCACTTTGCACCTGAATGAAAATTTGGGTTTTACCGGTATGACAATGTCCAAAATAGCGAAGGAGGCAGGAATTGCAACGGGTACATTGTATATTTATTTTAAAAATAAGCATGAACTTATAAACAGTTTGTATTTACATTTAAAAAAGCAAAAGGCCAAAAATATACTTCATGAACTGAACTTAAACCAGCCATATAAAACTTTGTTTAAAAGCCTTTTTATTAGCAGTGTTGCTAATGCAATTGCCCATTTCAGGGAGTCTGCATTTCTAGAGCAATATTATAGGTCTCCATTTATTGATGAATTGGTTAAAATAGAAGGGATGCAGCCATTTACTCCAATCTTCCAAATAATTGAAGATGCCAAAAAAGACCTGGTTATTAAGGATGTAGATACAGTATATATCTTTGCCTGTATGAATGGATTGCTGAATGAATTCACAAAATCAATTAAGGAGAATCAACTTTTATGGAACGAAATTAGTCAGCAAATAATGTTTGACTTGCTTTGGGACTCCATCAAAAATTAAAAAAATTTAACATAGAAATGAATAAGAATTCAGTTAAAATGAAAAAAGAGGTAGTTTTAATTACCGGGGCTTCCAGTGGAATTGGAAAAGCAACTGCTATATTATTATATGAAAATGATTTTGTTGTCTATGCGGCAGCAAGAAGGCTGGATCGAATGAAGGATCTCGAAAAACTCGGGGTAAATATTTTATCGATGGATGTTACGGATGACAAATCATTGATAGAAGGTGTTGATCAGGTCATCAAAAAAGAAGGCCATATTGATGTATTGGTAAATAATGCAGGATATGGCTCTTATGGGGCACTTGAGGATGTTGCAATAGCGGAAGCTAAACGTCAATTTGAGGTAAATATTTTTGGATTGGCCAGGTTAACTCAATTGGTACTTCCTTTTATGAGAAAACAAAAGTCGGGCAGAATTATCAATATTTCTTCAATTGGTGGAAAATTTGGGGAACCGCTGGGTGTGTGGTATCACGCCACGAAATATGCGGTTGAGGGCTTAAGCGACAGTTTACGGCCGGAACTAAAACCTTTTGGAATAGAAACAATTATTGTACAACCCGGAGCAATTAATACTGAATGGGGTGGAATTTCGTTTGAAAGTATGGAAAAAGCTTCCGGTAAAACAGCCTATGCTCCCCTGGTAAAATTAAATGAACCCATGTATCGTAGGATGATTGAGAAACAGGAGGGTTCTGATCCGCTTGTCATCGCGAAAGTGATTTTAAAAGCAATTAAGTCAAAACGGCCGAAAACCCGATATGCCGCCGGAAAATTGGCCAAAATCTCATTGTTCACCCGAAGCATTTTAAGTGATCGTTGTTTCGATTGGATGATGGACAAAGTGCGAAAAATGGGATAATGGATATTTAATAAATTAAGACGTTAGACTTTAGATTCAAGACATTAGACACGACCTGCCGGCCGTGTATTTCTTCACAATTTAGGTAACAATTCTTATAATTGTACCTATGACAAAAAAAGAGCAACAATTAATGAGCAATAAATGGTTGTTAGTCATCAAAGAATACGAGCAAATAAAGAGTAAGACAAGCAAGCATTTTAAA
>JAHIVC010000096.1 GCA_018816945.1 Bacteroidota bacterium
CAGATAATACTTCTCGTACAACTCTTAATTTAAAACTTTCTTCATACATTATAAATCCTGTCATAAGTTTACTTTTTGTGTAAACCTATTTTAGGACAAGACAGGGTGACACCCTGAAGGGTGTCACCCTGTAATCACATCCATTTGACCATTATTAATTTATCCTCTCCCAAGTCATTAATTTTGTGTACTTTTGCAGCTCAAAATTTAAAATAATAATATGCTGACATTTAACGAATTGGGATTGTCGCCCAATTTACTCAAGGGCATCGACGCCCTCGGATTTACGAATCCAACCCCAATTCAGGAAAAAATAATACCTATCGTTTTCGAAACCGATAACGATATAGTAGGACTTGCTCAAACCGGCACGGGGAAAACTGCCGCATTCGGACTGCCTATCATCGAAGAGATTGACTTAAAAAACAAATCGGTGCAGTCCTTAATTTTAGCTCCTACACGCGAGCTTTGTATCCAAATTTCAAAAGATCTGGAAAATTATTCAAAATTCTTACCCGAAATAGAAATTGTACCTGTTTATGGCGGTGCAAGTATTGATCTGCAGGTTAGGGCACTTAAAAGAGGTGCTCAGATAGTTGTTGCTACTCCGGGTCGTATGCTTGATTTAATTAATCGTAAAGCTGCTAATCTCACCAATATAAAAATTGTTGTGCTCGACGAAGCCGACGAAATGCTGAACATGGGTTTTCGTGACGAATTAGATGGAATTCTGGAAAATACACCTAAAACAAAAAGAACCTTGCTGTTTTCGGCAACCATGCCCAATGAAGTTGCCCGTATCGCTAAAAACTACATGAACGAACCAATACAGATAACCGTTGGAAAACAAAATGCAGGCGCCGATAATGTACGTCACGTATATTACCAGGTACACGCGCGTAATCGTTATCTGGCCCTAAAACGTATTGCAGATATCAATCCTGATATTTATGGATTGGTTTTTTGCCGAACCCGAATGGAAACCAAGGAAGTTGCCGAAAAATTGATTAAAGACGGTTATAATGCCGATGCGCTGCATGGTGATCTTTCTCAAGCTCAGCGCGATCAGGTCATGGGACGTTTCAGGGAACGAACCTTACAAATGCTGGTTGCAACCGATGTTGCTGCCCGTGGAATAGATGTTAATGATATTACCCATGTATTGAATTATAATTTACCCGAAGAAAACGAAATATACACTCACAGAAGTGGACGAACAGGACGTGCAGGTAAATCAGGAGTCTCAATTGCCATTGTCAATTACCGTGAAATACATAAAATTCCTCACATCGAAAAACTAATTCAAAAGAAATTTGAAAGATTGCCGGTACCCAGCGGCCCTGAAATTTGCAACAAGCAACTCTTTAAATTAATTGACAAGATGGAAAATGTGGAAGTGGACGAGGTACAAATTGCCCCATTCATGGAAACCATTAATAAAAAACTGGAATGGTTAAGTAAAGAGCAGATTGTTCAACGATTTGTTTCACTTGAATTTACCCGTTTCCTCGAATACTATAAAAATGCACCCGATTTGAACGAGAAAGAAAATAGCAGAAGTGAGAGCCGAGGCAGCAGGGATGGTGGTGAGAGAAGATCAGGTGGAGAGCGAAGAGACAGGGGCGAACGTAGATCAGGCAGTGAAAGAAGAGAAGGAGGAGAAAGAAGATCAACCGGTGAGAGAAGAGAAGGTGGAGAAAGAAGGTCATTTCGTGAGCGGAAAGAAGGTACTGAAAGAAGATCAAGCATTGAAAGAAGAAAAGGTGCAGAAAGAAGAATTGGTAGTGATCGAAGAGACAGTCGAGATAAAAGGGATGAAGGTGGAAGTCGCGATCGATTCAAAAGCAAAAGCAAAGGTGGCTATTCCCGATTCTTCATTAATATCGGACGAAAAGATGGGATAGATCCTAAAAATATCATCGGCTTAATTAATGAGAATACTAAGGATCGTGATATTAAAGTAGGTGCCATCGACATCAAAGATAGCTTTTCATTTTTTGAAGTAGAAGAAAAGGCAAAAACAAAAATATTAAATTCTTTTCAAAACAGCAGATATAATGGCCGTCCTGTAAATGTTGAAGAAGCTGAAGAACTCGATCCAAGCAAACGTAAAAGAAAACGCAGTGAAGAATAAATGGTATTAACCCTCAGGGCAGAACCCTGAACCCTTGCTTTCGGAGTAGAACCCCGAGGAATTCAACCAAACTTCTCTTCCGCCGTAGCGAACGCGAAGGAGGATTAAAATTCGAAAATAAAACGTCGAATCCGTTTTTTTTCGAAGAATGATAGGTTTTTAAAATAGGCTAAACTTTAAAAAAGTTTAGCCTATTTTTGTTTTTTACATTATATTTGGGTTATACATGAATATCAAACATGAAAACAAACATTTTCTTCAATTCTCAAAAAAATAAGATCACCGGAATTACCATGTCAATTATCCTATTCATTTTATTATTGCTAAAGATAATTTTTTAGAGTTGCAATCAACTTTTGACAGATCCCTTTCTTTTTATGAATATTTATCTCTGATTTAGATCTTTTTTGCCCTTACAGGATTTTAAAAATAATTAAGGCATAAGCTATAAAACGAATAAATCTGAATAATGCCCATCCCAAATAACTCTTAAAACTGTAGTTTATCAGACCACTTGCCATGCTCACCAATGAATGTGGAATAGGCGTAATTGCTCCGATTACAATAAAAAAGCCACCCCATTTTCTAATTTTAATAATATGTTTCTCGATCTTCTGCTCGGTATAATTTTTAACCGAAGGAATTAGATATAGATATTTTCCTATAAAATAAGAGATGATTCCGGATAGATATGAAATAGTTGCCAAAATGAATATAAACAACCATGGTGTAGCCGACTTAGAACTCCAAGCAATAAAAATTTCAGGAGGCAACAATCCTAAAAGACTCTCAGAAAATAGAAAAACCGTAAAAATTATTTGAGGGGTATAGTTTGATACCAATGTATTTAGTAATACCTGAATATCGATAAAAAAATATTCAAGTGCTATGATAACCCCAACAAATATGAGAACAATCAAACCCGACTTATACGCAGTATCTTTTAAAAATTTATAAAATAGTGTTATTCGGTAATATCGATGCAAGGCCATCGCTTTTTGATATTTAGTCATTTTATAATAAGCTGTTAAAAATAATATTGATTAAATAGAATAATAGATAAGAATTTAAACTTGTTAAGTAATGCATGGATTTAAATCTGTGCAGATAACACTAAAAAAGTACAGAATTTTAACTAAATTTTGGCGGTTGCCAAACTATGCCTGAAGAATGATGAATTATTATAAATCTCTTTGTGATATATGACTGATACATTAATTCTGTAAAAGGGCAAATTCCTGAATTATTATTTATTTGATCATCATTTTCATTATCGATATCGGATTTAAACCCTGGATCCGGATTATCCGTAGTCTCCATCACTTCTATAAATGACAATGCTGTGTGATGGCTGATAAATGCAGCAGTACTGAAATAAATCAGCATTAAAAAAACGATCTTAAACAATAATATTTTATGAATTTTCATCTTGCCGTAAAAGTAATACAACATTTACGACTTAATGAAAATAAAATGTTAATTATTGTTATAAAAAAACTATTATTTTTGCCAACTTATACTCAGAAAATCATCACTAAATAGTTATAATGAATGGTGTTTACTGAAATTGCTTAAATTTGACAGTGATAATTCAAACCCAATTTCAAGAGATGTAATACTGCTATAATAATTTCTTTACTTTTTAGGGCACCCTATTTATTGCATTATAATTAGGTCACATGATTTAAATATCCAATGTGAAAACCAACATCTTCTTTAATGCCCAAAAAACTAAAATTACTGGACTAGTTTTAGTTGTTATCTTGATTCATATTTTGATCATTCGTTATATTCTTTTAAGAACCTTAGATATCCACCTATCGCTTTAAGTCTTAAGAAAAGTGTTGAAATATCGTTGTCGGATATTGAGCGATTGTATTTCAATTCCATAGAAACCGACTACCATCTATAAATTACGATATGTATTTTAATACATAACGTATTCATTATCAATTTATAATCATTACAAATTAAGTTCCTTCTTCTTCTTTTTTGAATATAATCAGTTACCTTTATATAGCTAAATTTTATATTCATGGAAGCTATTAATAGTAGAAGAGATTTTTTAAAAAATCTCGCCATTGGAGGTGGTGGAGTCGTCATTCTCGGACAGTATCATTTTCTCTTCGCCAACGAAGCTAAAAATGGTATCTTGAAAGCCATTATCGTTGATTTTGACAAATGTGCAGGATGTCAAACATGTGAAACAGTTTGCTCCGCTTTTCATCATCCTGTCGAAATTGACGGAGAAATGATAAACGGACTGGGAAACCCAAAACTGGCAAATATTCAGGTGTATCATTACAATCCGGATATGGACATCCCAAGTGTTTGTGCTAATTGCCCTGATTCACCATGCGTTGAGAATTGTCCATCAACCCCTAATATTAATGGAAATAAAGCCATATATCGGGATAAAATAACACAGGCAATTCGCACAAATCATGAAATATGCATAAGCTGTGGAACTTGTGCTGACACTTGTAAAAATCAGCGGACAGGAGTTATAAAGATGAATGCACTTACGAATCATCCTGAGCATATTTGCGATCACTGCGGGGGCGATCCTCAATGTGCAAAATACTGCCCATACGGTGCACTATCATTTCAAGAAGTTGATATAGAAAAAACTTACTTCGGTATGTCACCAACCCAAATTGCCGAAGAATTATTTAAACGTTATTATACTGCTCAGGAGGTTATACATGGATAAGATTTTTGGACAATACGGTGTAATTCTGGATATAAATCTAAGCACCAATAAAATAGATAAAACCCAAATTAGTAAAAACGATCTGAAAAATTATTTGGGTGGACGTGGTTTAGGAATGAAAATTCTTTGGGATCGAATCAAAAAACCCGGACTTGATCCTTTATCACCTGAAAACATCATCATGTTTATGCCGGGGCCATTTAGTGGATTGCCTATCCCCTCTTCATCGCGTACAACCATTGTCACAAAATCGCCACGAACTTCGCCCATCAATAAAAAACACAAACATTCTTCTACGATTTCATATGCAAATATGGGAGGTTTCTTCGGCCCCGAAGTGAAGTTTGCAGGTTACGACGGAATTGTAGTGACGGGAAAAGCAAATTCCCCTGTTTTTATCTTGATTGAAGATGATAAGGTTCAGATTAAAAGTGCTGAATCATATTGGGGTATGGGGACTGATAGCCTGGATAAAACCCTGATTGAAGAGTATGGTAAAAATTACCAGTCATGTTATATCGGTCAGGGTGGAGAAAATCTGGTTCCATATGCCAGTGTGTTAAATACGGCAGCCCGTGCAGCAGGACGCGGAGGCGTCGGAGCCGTTATGGGTTCAAAAAACCTGAAAGCCATCCTTGTCAAAGGAACCCAACAGCCAAATCTTGCCAAACATAAAATGTACCTCGATCTGCTTGAAAAAACCAGGACTGCTTTTCGTGAGGATGAAAATGGAGTAAACAGATGGCGTGCTGGTGGAACAGCAGATGCACTTGAAAGCTCTAGTAATAATGGCACCATGGCAGTAAAAAATTATCGCGAAGGTACCTTTAAAGAAATTGAAAAGATCAATACCAAGGCCGCCCGTACTCAAATATGGAAACGTGATTTTGCATGTTTCTCCTGTCAGTTGGCATGTAAAAAAAGTGGTTTTGCCAAAGGAGCTTATGGAGGTATTGTGCATGATGGTCCGGAATATGAAACCGGAACCATGCTTGGTGCCAATTTATTGATTTCAGATTTAGAAGGACTTAATAAGATGATTTTTATCTGTGATGATTATGGAATCGATATTATTACCGCAGGTTGCGTACTAGGATTTTTAATGGAATGCAGGGAAAAAGGCCTGATCGATCTTGACTTTTTAGATGGAGTGGATTTGACCTGGGGCAATGTGGATGCCTCCATTGAGATGATCCACAAAATAGTGAATAGAGATGGTGTTGGCAAATGGGCGGCTATGGGAGTAAAAGCATTAGCCAAACGTATCGGACAAGGTTCCGAAGAATTTGCGATTCACGTAAAGGGTCATGAGTTGGCTGCATGGAACGTAAACACCAATGCCAGTAGCATGATGATAACCTACGGAACTGCAAATCGTGGAGCGTGTCATTTAAATAGTTCTAGCCCGAGTCGACAAAATACGAATGCCTTGCGCGATTCATTAGGTGCATGCAGTTTTGCCGGAAGCTGGTATAAAGGCGATATCTCTTATCGCAAGTTTATAGAAGCCATAACCGGTGCCGAACAGAGTGATGATGAGTTTAATCTTATTGGGGAAAGGATATTTAACCTTGAAAAGATGTTTAATTTACGCGAAGGCTTTGATGATAAGGATGATCACTTACCCGAACGATTTTTCAAAGATGCGCATACTTATGGTAAAGGTGAAGGCAAATTAGCTACCCACGAGGATTTTACCAAATGGATTGAAGCTTATTATGCCGAACGTGGATGGGATATTAAAACCAGCAAACCAAAAACCGAAAAACTATCGCAGTTAGGATTGGAGTTTACACTTCAGAGCTAAATAAAAGTTCCTGAAATAAATTTAACCTGACAAATAACTTATCTCCTTTATTAGCAGGAATAATTAACTTTTTTTTAAAAGAGTAATCAAGACATAAAGTTATTTGACAACTTATCGGATAAAAAGCATAGAACATATATCCGATATAGAGTTAAGTCTAAACTAAGGTCTAATAAATATTCTATTCTTAAAAAAGTCATATCTTTATATCTCTATATTTTATATTAATCTATTATTCCGGAGGAATCATTATGTCTAAAAAAAATTATGCGTTCATTTTAATGATCATTTTTGTTATTGCAGGCTGTAGTAGTGAAAAAAAGGGAATCGAAAATTCTCTTGCAAGTATCACCATAGATGACATGAAGAATCATATTGCCACTCTCGCTTCTGACGACTTTATGGGTAGGGCACCTGCAAGCATTGGAGAAGAAAAAACCATTAATTATATGGCTGAAGAATTTAAAAAAATTGGATTAAAACCAGCCAATGGCAACAGTTATTTCCAGGAAGTTCCGCTAATAAAAATCACTGCTAATTCGCCCATGACCCTTGATATAAGTGGAGGAAAGCAAAATATGAACCTGACATTTTCAGATGATTTTATCGGTGGAACTCCTCAAATAAGTGAATTTGTTCAACTCGACAATTCTGAAATCATTTTTGTTGGTTATGGGATCAATGCACCTGAAAACAACTGGAACGATTATGAAGGACTTGATGTAAAAGGAAAAACAGTGCTGATGCTTGTTAATGATCCAGGATATGCAACTGAAGATAACAATCTGTTTGATGGCAAATCAATGACAATCTATGGTCGCTGGACCTATAAATTTGATGAAGCTGCCCGTCAGGGAGCAAGTGCTGCCATCATTATTCACGAAACGGGGGCAGCTGCCTATCCTTGGGCCGTAGTGCAAAATAGTTGGTCGGGGTCCCAATTATATCTTGAAGGCAACGATCTTTCCAAATCTGATCTTCAATTACAAAGCTGGATAACCACAGAAAATGCACAAAAACTATTCGAATCTGCAGGCATGGATTATAATCAAATGATTGCCTCTGCTGCAAAGCCCGGATTCAGACCAATCAAAATGAATTTGAATGCATCAGTTAGTTTCAAAAATAAGGTAGAATATACAAAATCAAACAATGTGGCTGCAATCTGGCCCGGAAATAAGCAAAGCGATGAATATATTATTTACACCGCTCATTGGGATCATTTTGGGGTAAACCCCGATTTTGAAGGTGATTCTATATTAAATGGTGCTGTTGATAACGCAACAGGAACGGCTTCTTTACTAAGCATTGCTGAAGCCTTTACAAAACTTTCTGATGTCCAGAACCGATCCATTCTTTTTCTGGCAGTTACCTGCGAGGAACAAGGACTGCTAGGCAGTAAATTTTATGCTGAAAATCCACTCTATCCCTTAAATAAAACAGCAGCCATAATCAATATAGATGCGCTCAATATTTTAGGAAGAACCAAAGATATGACCATTGTGGGTATGGGTAACTCAAAACTTGATGATTATGCAGTCGCAGTTTTAGAAAAAAATCAACGCTATGCTACTCCTGACCCCAAACCCGAACAAGGAAGTTATTTCCGTTCCGATCACTTCAGTTTTGCGAAAGTGGGCGTACCTTCTTTATACCTTTCAAAAGGAGTTGATGATGTTGAACATGGAAAAGAATGGGGACTCGAGGAATCAAGAAAATGGCTGATGGCCAATTATCATAAACCATCCGATAACTATGAACCGGAAATATGGAATTTTAATGGCATGATCGAAGATGTTAAAGTATATTTTGAAGTTGGTTATAACTTGAGTATGACCAATGAATTTCCTGAATGGAATGCTGCTTCTCCTTTTAAATCCCTTCGGGATAAAATGATGAAAAAATAATTTTAAATATCTGATTTAGAACTGTTAAAATCAGTGCTGAAAGATATTTAATTTAAAGTGTATGATAATCGAATTACTCAGAAATAATTTACATCCTAAAGATGAATTTTTCGATGCACGGAAGTGCAAAAAGTAATGTGTCAAACTAGCGAAACAGCTGCTCGGTGTCGACCAACGAATCTGTGGCATTTGTGTTTCTGTTTGCCCGATTGGGAAAAAAGAATCAAAGAATAATGATTATGCTTTCCGATAAACTAAATGGGATTAAAACTACATTTCGTTCACTCCGATACCGAAATTACCGGCTATTTTTTTATGGGCAAAGCATCTCGCTTATCGGAACTTGGATACAACGGATCACTACTCCCTGGCTGGTTTATGAATTGACAGGATCGGCATTTATGCTTGGTCTGGTTGGATTTGCCGGACAAATTCCTACTTTTTTAATTGCACCATTCGCAGGGGTTCTGACGGATCGGTGGAACCGCTATCATATTCTGATCATCACTCAAATTGCGGCCATGATTCAGGCGTTAATTTTGGCTATTCTTTACATTTCAGGAAGCATCGAGGTTTGGCACATTGTTGTTCTCAGTATATTTCTTGGAATTATCAATGCATTCGATATTCCATCCAGGCAGTCGTTTGTTATTGAGATGATCGAAAAAAAAGAAGACCTGGGAAATGCAATTGCCCTCAATTCATCGATGTTTAATGGTGCACGTTTATTGGGTCCGTCTATAGCAGGTATTTTAATCGCCTTTGCCGGCGAAGGTATTTGCTTTTTCCTGAACGCTTTCAGTTATATTTTTGTGATTGCATCACTGCTGATGATGAAGGTAGCTCCCAGAAAAGTAGAGTATGAGAATAAACGGGTCCTTAAACAATTTAAGGAAGGATTTGCCTACACTTTTGGGTTTGCCCCCATTAAATATATTATACTGCTGATTGCACTGGTTGGATTGATGGGAATGCCTTATACAGTGCTCATGCCTGTTTTTGCTAAAACCATACTTAATGGTGGATCACACACTTTTGGATTTTTAATGGGAGCTTCAGGCTTAGGTGCATTAACAGGAGCACTTTATCTGGCTTCCCGTAAAAATGTATTGGGACTTGACAAAATCATACCTATCGCTGCTGCAATTTTCGGTTTGGGACTCATTTTATTTGCTTTATCGACCTATTTCCTTCTATCCGCAGTTTTGATGGTGGTCATTGGATTGGGCATGATGCTTCAAATGGCCTCAAGCAATACCATTTTACAAACGATTGTTGACGATGATAAACGAGGCAGGGTACTCAGTTTTTATGCGATGGCATTTATGGGAACTGCTCCCTTCGGTAGCTTTTTAGCCGGTAGCTTAGCAGACAGTATCGGTGCTCCGGCTACTTTGGTAATCGGAGGTATTTCTTGTATTATCGGAGCTTATATTTTTGCCCGCAAACTCCCTGAACTTAAAGCGGTTGTGAGTCCGATTTATATCAATCTTGGTATTATCCCTGAAGGGTCATTGGGAGTTCAATCGGTGGTTGGATCAAATATTCCGGAAGAAAAATAAGATGAACTATTTTACCTTGCATCGAATAAATCAATCTTTCATAAAACAATCTCTAAGATTTAAGTTATGATTTAATATCCCAATTTAAAACAATTCCTAACTTTGGGTAAAAAACTCTTGCAGTCACACAGGTATAATAACTTTATAATAAATTAGAAGCCATTATTAAATTTAGTTATCATGAAAACTTCATACTTAAAAATTTTAGTTATTCATTCAGCCATACTCCTTCCACATCTAGGAGTTGCTCAAAATGTTTATAAAGAAAAATTCGCCCATACTTTTTCGATAGTGGCACGTGATAAAACAACCGGTGAGATGGCTGTTGGGGTCCAGAGTCATTGGTTTTCGGTTGGCACTTTGGTATCCTGGGGCAAATCAGGGGTGGGTGTTGTAGCAACTCAATCATTCGTCAACCCGGCTTTTGGACCTGAAGGCTTAAAATTGATGGAAGAAGGAAAAAATGCGAAAGATGCCCTGGTTACATTGATTGCAGGGGACGTAGGAAGAGAATTCCGGCAAGTGGCCTTACTTGATGCAAAAGGGGTTGTAAATGCTTTTACCGGAAAAAAATGTGTCGAATCTGCACATCATATCGTTGGAACCAATTTTTCAGTTCAAGCCAACATGATGCTGAACGATAAGATCGTACCGGCAATGGCTAAAGCTTTCGAAAAAAATAATGATTTGCCACTTGCCGAAAGGGTATTGAAAGTGCTACAGGCTGCGCAAGATGCGGGAGGCGATATCAGGGGAAAACAATCGGCAGTGATCTTGGTAGTAAATGGAGAAAAAACCGATAAACCCTGGCTTGATAAAAAAATTGATCTACGTGTGGACGACCACGAAACTCCATTGATCGAACTTGAGCGCCTTTTAAGGGTACACAGGGCTTATGAACACATGAACCGAGGCGATTTGGCGATAGAATTAAACGACATGAAAACGGCGCTTACAGAATATGAGGCTGCCGAAAAAATGTTCCCTGAAAACCTTGAAATGAAATACTGGAAAGCCATTGCCATGGCCAATAACAATCAACTCGATAAGGCACTTCCAATTTTCAAAGAAATATTCGCTAAAGATAAAAACTGGAGGGAAATGACCAAAAGACTGCCGAAAGCAGGTTTATTGAATTTATCTGAAAGTGACTTAAAAAAAATCATAGATTTATAGTAAATTTTAAAAAAGACAACCTGATTATCAAACAAACCATTAAATAATGAAAACGACATTAATCACATTAATTACCATTATCACCTTCTTATCAGTTTCCTGTAATTATCAAACCGATAAAAAAAGTAATGACTTATTTGAAGCCAGAGAATTGTTCCCTGAGCCAGCCAGACCAGCCGGGCAAACAGATGTTATTGAACTTAAATGCGATCCGATTGATACGGTTCGTATCGCGTTTATCGGATTAGGAATGAGGGGTTCAGGATCTGTAAAACGATTTACCTATCTCGATCATGTAAAAATAGTGGCTCTGTGTGATGTTGTACCTGAAAATGTTGAAAGAAGCCAACAAACTTTAAGGGATAAAGGTTGGCCGGAAGCTGATGGATATACCGGAGCTGAAGATTGGAAAAAGATTTGTGAAAGGGACGATATTGATTTGATTTATGTTTGTACGCATTGGGATTTACATACTCCCATTGCCGTTTATGCCATGGAACACGGCAAGCATGTGGCAACTGAAGTTCCGGCGGCACTTACCATCGAAGATTGCTGGAAACTGGTTGAAACTGCTGAAAGAACCCGTAAACACTGCATGCAGCTTGAAAATTGCAATTACGACTTTTTCGAAATTGCTACCCTTAATATGGCGCAACAAGGTTTATTCGGCGAAGTGGTCCATAGCGAAGGGGCTTATATTCACGACTTACGTTGGTTGAATTTTGACGACAGCACCGGTTACTGGGATATGTGGCGCTTGAAACATCTGGAAAAAACTGATGGCAACACTTACCCTACCCATGGATTGGGTCCGATCAGTCATATCATGAATATTCACCGTGGAGATAAAATGAATCACATCGTTTCCATGTCGAGCAACCAATTTGGCATGAGTATTTATGCTAAAGAAAAATTTGGCGAAGATTCGGATTATGCAAAAAGGACTTATAAAAAAGGTGATATCAACACTTCTCTTATCAAAACTGCCAAAGGAAAAACCATTATGTTGCAACATGATGTAACCAGCCCGAGACCCTATAGTCGTTTACATACAGTTAGCGGAACCAAAGGTTTCGCTCAAAAATATCCGGTTAAAGGAATAGCATTAGAACCCAATGCACATGCTTTCTTGCCTCCGGATAAACTGGATTCTCTTTTAAAAGTATATACACACCCGATTGTGGCTGATATTCAGGAAAAAGCAAAAGAAGTTGGTGGCCATGGAGGTATGGATTTTATTATGGATTATCGTTTAATTTATTGTTTAAAAAATGGACTTCCGCTTGATCAGGATGTTTACGATGCAGCTGAATGGTCGTCTATTATTGAACTTTCAAAAGTATCGGTTGAAAATCAGAGCATGCCTATTAAAATTCCTGATTTTACAAGAGGGGCCTGGAAAAAAGTGAATACGGTGACCTATTATAAAAATTAAATATTTAATATGCTGGGATTAAGAACCGTAATTTATAAAGTTGGCGACCTAAATAAGGCCAAACAATGGTATTCAAAAGCTTTTGAAACTATGCCATACTTTGATGAGCCATTTTATGTCGGGTTTAATATTGGTGGCTATGAACTCGGACTTTTACCTGAAGAGAAACCAACGACCGAAAAGAACGATAGTGTTCTGGCCTATTGGGGAGTTGATGAAATAGAAAAGGAATTTAACCGATTGATGGAATTGGGAGCGGTATCTCATGAAATACCGACCAATGTGGGTGGAGAATTGATGGTTGCTACATTAAAAGATCCTTGGGGAAATATTATTGGACTCATTTATAATCCTGAATTTAATTTAGGGAAGCAGATTTAACGACCTGTTTAACCATTACAAATCATAATAAACAAATACTTTATGACTACTCTATTTAAACTGAAACCCATCTTAAGATTAGCAACTGCTTCTCTTTTAACGTTAACCTTCTTAAATTTCGGCTATGCCCAAACAATCGAACCCGAATTTGGGAAAGAGACCGATAATTGTACCTCAATTCTGGTTGGCAAACTTGCTTCAGCCGATGGATCGACCATCACTTCTCATACCTGCGACAGCAGAACTGACAGGACCTGGGTAAACATCGTCCCGAATATGAAACATAAAAAAGGGGCCTTGACCAAGGTTTATGTTGACCCTAAACTTACAACAATGCCTGATCAATTGGATAGAAAAGTCAGCGTTGAAATTCCACAGGTTAACGAAACTTATGCATATTTTAATGCAGCTTACCCGATTATGAATGAACATCAGTTGGCAATTGGCGAATCTACCTTTGGAGGAAACAGAATGATGCAAAGCGATTCCGGTAAAATTGATTGCCCCGAATTGTATCGTTTGGCACTTGAAAGGGCTAAAACTGCGCGTGAAGCCATTCTTATCATAGATGAACTCACCAAAAAGTATGGTTATAACGACGTTGGCGAATGTTTTACTTTTGCCGATCCAAACGAAGTTTGGTATTTTGAGATAATCGGCCCCGGTAAAGACAAAGTTGGGGCAGTTTGGGCCGCTGTTCGAATTCCTGACGATCACATCAGTGTAAATGCAAACGCAAGCCGAATCCGAACACTTAACCTCAACGATCCTGATAATTATATGGCAAGTGATAATGTTTTTTCCACAGCCGTGGAACTTGGATTATGGAATCCTGAAAACGGACAGCCATTCGAATTCTGCTATGCTTACGCAAATAGAAACAGTATGGGATGTCGCCGCCGGGAATGGAGGGTACTCAGCCTTGTTGCTCCTTCACTCAAACTCGATGCAAATGCTGAAAACTATCCCCTTTCGGTTAAACCGGAAAAGAAATATTCAGCACAGGATGTGGTAAATATGTTTCGCGACTACTATCAGGATACCCCTTATGATATGAGCCGAACCATGCTAATGGTTGATAAAGAGGGAAAATCAGTAAAGAGCCCTATTGCAAACCCCTTTTTAACCACTGAACTTAAGCAACTCTTAAATATCCAAAACGAACGGACCATTGCCTGCATTCGTGCGACTTATGTTCAGGTCACCCAATCAAGAAGCTGGTTACCCAATGATATTGGGGGCGTTGTATGGTTCGGTTATGACAATCCTGCAGCCACCCCGCATACTCCCTTTTATATCGGGAACACGACCATGCCAGAATCTTATATGATCGATGCCAGAACAAAGTTTAATAAGGAATCGGCATGGTGGGCTTATCGGGTCGTTGCTCAATTAGCTTTGTTCAGATGGCAGGATATGATCGTGGATATTAGCCAGGTTTGGAATGAAATAGAGGATAAAGCGTTTACAAATCAGGCAAATGTTGAAGCGGAAGCACTGGCCCTTTATAAGAAAAATCCGAAAGCAGCAAAAGACTTTTTAACCAGGTATTCAAACGATATGGCCAATGATGCTGTGGGCAAGTATTGGCACCTTTACGAAGCACTCTGGACCAAATATACCCAGCGGTTTTAGTAAAAAAAATAATAGGTCGATGGGTTTTCTTAAATTTCTTAAAAATAATATTCTTCATTATGCATGCATGGTTGCGGTTGCAACCATGCTATCATGTATAAATAGTTCCACACAAACCAATAATGACGCCGAAAGCCTGAATAATTTTGACTGGCTGATCGGGAACTGGATCCGAACCAACGAAATGGAACCGAAGATTACGCATGAAAGATGGACAAAGGCTTCAAATACAGAATACATTGGAATGGGATTTACGCTTCAATCTTTGGATACCATTTTTAAAGAAGAAATCAGACTCGTAAAAATGGATAAGAAATGGATTTATGAAGTTTCGGGAGTGAATGATAGCCCTACCCTATTCGAACTAAGCACCATTTCTGAAAATAGCTTTGTTTGTGAAAACGATGAAAACGAATTCCCAAAGAAAATTAAATATACATTGCTAAGGGAAGAGTTAATTGCCATCATTTCTGATGAAAACACCGAAATTTCTTTTCATTTTAAGAGGTTATCACCTTAATCGATATTCGTGCTCAACCTGCTCGGGTAATTATTTAAATCAGTTATTCCCGGAAGTTTTCTTTTTCTTCTTTTTTGGTTTAGGCTCAGGAAGTTCTTTCACGGTAATCCTGACTAATTCGCTTAGCCATTCACGATCCTCAATTTTATCTTCGATTAAGAAACTCAATTTTGCTCCGGTATACGGTGGTGCCTCAACAACATTCCCAATAAATGCGCTTCCGGCTTCAGTTGGTTTTATAAATAGTTGATTGTCGCAGATAAGTGCAAAAATCTTCCCATCAGAATAAACTCCATATTCTCCGAACATTTTTTTAGCAGTGACTTCACCTGCATTTTCTATCTGATCCAAAACAAAGTCTACAAAATTTTGATCTGATGCCATATCATTTATTTTAAATTTTTTATTGAAGATTTTTAAATAAAGAAAGTGTTACCTTAATTAAAAAAGGTATGAAACAAAACCATCAACAATCCAATCATAAAAATAGTGGTAAAAATTTCTTTATTATATCGCGCCAGCCAATTGGGAAGGTAAATATCAAAATTGGCCTTTTGGGAATCAGAATATTTCCGGGCAACTACCGTAAGCGGGCACGACATTTTAAAAATTAGAAGTACCAAAGCTTCCAGAAAAACCGAGATTATGGCAATCCATGTCAGAAGGTTTATTTCATTGAAAAAACCACTATAAAAAACATAAAATATAACCGTAACAAAAAAAATCCAGATTAAGGTATGGATTGATTTAATGAGAACTAATTTATTCATCTGATTGGCACGTATTTTAGGATTATACTATTGCCTGAAAACAAGCAAAATTATTCATTTACGAATATAAAGTTACGGGGCCGATCAATCCCATTGGGTTGAGTGGCTGATTTTTTCGGGCAAGGTTGGTCCAATACTGTGCAATCGGATTATCGGTCAAAGATTTCATATAATTACCCATCTCTATAATTACTTTAATTTCAAAGTCGTTTATTCCCGTTTTTAAAAAACTTTTAATCGGATAAATACGGTTTCCATACCATCGTATACCGCAACTTTGTCCATTCACCTTTAATTCTGTAACTCCATAAGCTACTCCAATATTTATATAGTCAGGAATGGTCTGATCAATCTCAATCTGTTTCCTGTACACTACAGTTCCTGAAAAATGGGCGTATTCCGGTATTTCCTTCAGATCTTTGAGTAATTCCAGTCTGGTAGGGTCAACGAATTCTCCACGACAATGAATAAATTCAAGCTCCCAGGCACCTGTAACCTCTTTCTGGGTTTTGCCAGATACTGGCTTCTGACACCAATCATCTCCCCTGTTTTCCTTGTCAAATACGATGATGATCGATTCAGCAGGCCCAAGATTTAGTTCAAATTTTCCATCCTTACCGATTTTTATGCGATAACGCTCGCCACTTTCAGGGTCCCACACCCATCCGTGCCGATGACCGGTAATTTCTTTTGAAAATATAATACTTGTATGCTGCGCATTTTGCACATGACTGTTTGCAAAGAAGAAGATTTCCTTGCCATCATCACTCCGGTAACGATTCTGCATTAAAAACCGATCCGGTTTTTCAATTTTCAGATAATGCGGAATGGTATATTTGATCATTGCTTCACGATACCATTCCAGGAACCTATTATCTTCAGGCTTCTTCAGCAGAATAAACCTGTCGGAGAAAGCTTTTAACTTTTCAACCCAATCCAAAACTTCCCTGTCACGTTTTCTATAATTGCTTAATCCCAGTGATTTTTCAGGAAATTTTCCGATACAAAAAATCCTGCCACCCTCTGCGACAAAGTCGTACAACTTAGCAAGCGTTTCGGGATTCATACCTGAAATTTCTGCAAGAATAAGGGTTCCGAATTTTTTAGGGCCAAAGCAGAGCTTCCCATCTTCTAAAGTTGATTTATTAATGATGATCTCCGAGGTATAATCCGCAGCCCCACCGTTTTTATTTATAGATTCCCAAAGCAGCGAGGTATAAGGGATGTTGAGTCTTTCAGGAAATGGATCGGTTTGCACACCTTTTTCACCCCATAAATCATAATTGGCAGGAAGAATGGCGATATCGGTGTACATATCCGTATTTTGCAAAAGTGCAGATATCCTTGCTTTATAACTGTTCAGATACTTAAAGTAAGGCCACCAGTTATTTTTTTCATTATAATAGGAACCGTATTGAATCCATCCGGGGTAAGGTGCTTCCGGTGGCGAATAGTTAAATCCGTGCCAAAGGGAGTGGGTAATACCTGACATTATACTTTGATCGGAACCCGTTTTTAATCGCTCCAGTGAGGTATTGAACACCAGATATGTATTCGTCATCTCTTCGCAGCTAACCACTCTGGTTCCTTTCAGGTGAGCGGCTGATGAAATATATTTATTAATCATCGTATAGGCCCTTCCCCGACGGTAATCATCGTCGGGCATTTCTTCGCCCACACGGTGCTTAAGCCAGTTTGTGGTCCAGGACTCCCCTTCGGGAATATCGTAATCAATGCTGGTTTCGAGAGGAAAAAAGCCCCGGCCATAAGCCTGAGCCCTTGATTTAACATTTTGTTCCCTGCACCATTCGAGGTAGGTTTGTGTAAATCGTTCATCAAGCAGTTCTGCTTTTGTCAGTTCAAAGTCAAAACGGACACGGTAAATTTTCCCGGTAAAATCTGATGTTTTAGCCGCACCATATTTCTCATCAATCACTGCGCCCAACCTGCCAACTTTAAACATGATAAAAGGAAGCCAGTCCATAATATCATACCCACGGCGTTTTGCAAATTCAGCTGCGAAGTCGGAAGTCCAGTTGCACCCTTCCAGTTCCATTGAATCGGTAAAAAATGCACGGAGGTGATTTGAAAGCGGACCTGTTTTTTCCTGAATGGTATCCGACATGTGGTCGAGGTACTTTCTCACTGCCGTCTTATCCATGTGATTAAGTATCGGACCCGCAGCACCCGGCGCTCCATTGATGACACTTGCGAAGGAGCTGACTTTTACAAGCGCATAAAATACATGTTTGCCTGCCGGTACCTCAACACGGATGTGTTCATCATTTCGCTTGTGCGAAAGTTCAATTATCTGATCCAGAGCACTCATAGGATCAGGAACCATCTTGAGCGAAAGAATTTCAAAAGTACGCTCATGACAGGGCACGGTTACACCGGGATCAACCTTTTTGAAAATATCGGATCGTAAAATTTCGTAATGAGCAGGACCTTCAATATTTTCAGCATGAATGATCACAACTTCTGCACGCTCATCCAGACTGAGTGTTTCAGCTCCGAAAGGCCAGCCTGATCCAACAATCAGATCGCAGGTCATTCCCAAATGTTTGGCCTCGTCAAAAGTTACCTGTAACATTTCAATCCATTCGTCGCTTAACCAGGTAAGGGAGGGAATCCCCAGATCGTCACCTTCTATGCGCGATTGAAACGCTATCGGATTTATCTCAACACCGCCAATTCCGGCTTCTTTTAACAGGTGTAATTCCCTGATCAGCTCATTTTTTTCTATTTTATTTCCATTCCACCACCATCGTACGAAAGGCTGGTATTGTGAACCCGGATTTTTGAAGAGTTCGTACAAATCAACCTGATCATCCTGGCTTTTTTCAATAAATGGTGTACTTGCAAAAACAGGCAATCTGTTAGCAACCAATGCTCCACCTATATATAAAGCACTCTGAACGATAAATTTTCTCCGCTTCATGAATGGGAAGTTTAAGCCCGTTTTGACTACTTGCTAATATTCACTTTTGTTGAATTATAGGAATAAACCGGATCTTTTTTCTTTCCGGGTTCCGTAACTTTAAGTGAGGTAAATGTAGCATCCTGTACATCATCGAGTACAATGGCTGTTCTGTATTCAGCTTTATCCGCAACGAGCGTAACATGATCGAATATGATATGATCGGCATGCCTGATGTAGAATCCCCATGCAGGAAGCTCTTTAAACATCGAAAATTCAGGATAACTTGCAGCCATCTCGGGTACTTTATCCAATTCGTCCAGACCCAGTTTTGCATAATTAGGATCACTTCCGCCAGGATAATGAATCTCAATGTTCCGTAAAGTGACATTTGTAATATTCACATCCTCAGCCCCTACGATGGAGGCAGGTGAAATATTTCTGGGAAGATCTTCAACCGGGCCTTCATAACTGTATCCTGCATCGGCTTTGGTTGCGGGAACAGTTGCATATACATTTGAGATGCTGATATTGTTCATTCTCCCTTTCTTTCCGGCAACCCGCTCCCCTATGCGAAGAAAAATGACATTACCGGTATTGATCGATCTTAAGCTGTCGACTACAATATCTTCAACAAAACCCCCATCTACCGCCGCAAATGTAATCGCTGACCTATAAGTGTCATAAACTAAATTATTGATGATTTTAATATTTTTAAAACCACCTCTTGAGGCGGTGCCAAATTTGATCCCATTGGCACTGGTACGCACTACATTATTGTAGATATATACATTTTGACACACAAAATCGGCACTGTGCGATTTAAGGCAAATGCCGTCGTCGGCAGCATCAAAGTAACTGTTTCTGACGATGACACTATCGCAATCGACGATATCCACCCCATCATTGTTCCAGTATGATTTACTATCGACTGTAATTCCATCGATGAGCAGATTTTTACATTGGTCGTATTGTTGATTCCAGCAACCCGGATCTTTGAGAATGATTCCCTGAATCGTCACGTTTTTGCATCCTTTGAAGTAAATATTTTGTGGACGGATGCTTTCTCTGGGCCGATCGTAAATCAAATTCTGAGGATCTTTAATAATTCCTTTATGCACCATCGCAAGGATATTGTTTGCCACCTTGTATCCCTGTCCATCGATCACCCCTTTTCCTGTAATCGCAATATTTTCCTGATCATGAGCAAAGATAAGTGCCTGCCACGATCCTATTTTTTCATAATCGAACGGATTAGTCGAACCTACAAGGATTGCACCCTCTTCAAGATGAAGGGTTACATTCGATTTTAGATGAATGGTACCGGTAAGATATCTGCCGACATACAACATTAATCGCCCCCCTCCTTTATGATGGATATAGTCAATTGCGGCCTGAATTGAGTTTGTGTTCAGGGTGGTTCCGTTCGACTCGATCCCAAAAAGTGAAGCTTTATAGTCCTGTGCCTGCAGAAACACAGAAATGGATAGCAGCATCGCTATCAGGACGAATTTTGATGTTTTAAATTTTTCCATAATTTTCGCTTGATTAAAAATTCAATAAGTTGGATGAAACGCCTTGTTTGGGGCAACTAAATTTAGAAAATATTAATGGGTTTTCAAAACAAACTTTTGTGGGTCGATGGTCCCGAATTTTCGTGGCCACCGAGTGGGGGAATAAGACTTCTCTATAGTGCTAAAAGGATTTCCCTGCAGGGGCTGGATTATTTTTTTTACTGTTCTTTTTCAATACTTCGACTAAATGCTCAGTATCAAAGCCAAACCAAAAACATGAAAAAACGATGCTCCCTACACACATACCCAACACTCGCCCGCCGTTTTTTCTGGCCTACGCTTTTTTTCTTTATATTTAAAACACGTGAAGCGGAATTTGTAATTCCGCTTCAACCATTTAAAATATCCACTCCTACCTATTACAATATTGAATTAAAAACTTGCCTGCTGCAGGCAGGTTCAATAATTAAGAAAGCGCCATTACAAATGACGCTTAGCTTACTCTTTTATATTCCGCCTAACTGGGCTGCGCCAATGAATAACCTGCTCGTCCCGCCATTTGCCAGATTGCGTATAATTGGTAACAGTATTTATTTAATAATCCATTTCCTGACCATTAATTTTCGCTTTATCAAGCTTCTTTATCTGATGCAAACATTCCCCACATTGTTCCTGAACAAATCCAACATTCGGCGCCAACCAAATACTATGTTCTTCATCAACCAATCCCGGAACATCATAAAAAAATTGAAAACAGTTAATGAACTTTGTATCATTAACAATAATGGTATCAGTTTTACTAACTAATTTAACCTTATAGGAATTATAATTCCAGGTATCGTTAATATTTGCAGATAAGTTAAATTTTACCGATTCATTATCTTCATATTCAATCACATAAACTTTATCATTCTCAATCCGATAATAGGATGTGTCATCCTGGTATTGAATCGAATAATAAATTTTGTCCCCAATATTTTTTGTCCCAACGACTTCCTTTTTTGTTAAATAATCGAGTTGCCAGTAATTACCAATCTCAAGAGGTAAATAAATATTTGTCAATGAAATAGCATCCTTATTTTTCTCACAGGATACTATAAAAATCAATGCAATTGCAAATAGCAATATCGTTTTTACTAATCTCATAATTTTAAGTGTTTATACATATCACTAATAGATGCTAAACCCTCATCATTGGTTGCTTGCAGGATTCATAATTTATCAACTTTTAAACTATTAGGGTCTCTTGGGAATGCTAACACGACGGTTCTGAAGTTTAAATGCTGCCGAGCGGGGGAATGAGACTTCTCTAAATTATAAATGAGAGAAGTCAAAATCAGAAACGAGAGAAGTGTAAAATAAATTAAGACTTGTGTTATTTTTATCTGGCGTGCATTTGCCTTTCTGCCCAAGCGACAGTGCGGCTCACCCATGCTGCAATTTGTTTCTGCACCAAGACTTATGTTTGGTGGACATACGATGCCGGTTTGGCTATGAAACGTGGCGGATTTTCCGCGAGCTTCGCAGTCCGGCAGGACGAGAAGCTAGAAGGAAGATCCCACGTTTCAGCCGAGTAAAAACCCGCCATGTTTTATGAGCCGTTGTTATGGGCTGGTTTTTAATATTTCAAGGATATTTTAATAAAATAAAGCATTTGATTATTTTATGCGTTTAAATTCCTTCCCATAAATTCCTGCGGTTGATATGGTACTACCTTCAGTCCAAATTTTTCCATTTTTATCAATTAATTTGTTGGGAGGTGTTCCAATAACTAAATGGTCATCTTCTTGGTAATAATTAATAGCAATACCCGAACCTCCACCTCCCAATTTAGAGGAAAATATATACATAAGGCTGAGAGATAAACCGTCACTTGAATTATTTAAACTTAAAGTTGCTTTATCTCCATCTCTTAATACACCAGGGAAGTAATCACCTTCAATTGTATATTCGCCATTATTTTGAGAAATTTTTAACGTTGAATTATCTGTGATTGATATCCAAGAACCAACTAATTTATTTAAATCGAATGATTCAAAATTTTTAATTCTATTAGGTCTGAAAGGGATTAAATTTGTTTCAGTTAAACCTTTTGAGTCGGTTAATGATTGACCTTTTTTTTGATTAGATTGTTGTATATTCTCTGATATTGCTGCTTTCTTTGCATTAGTTGACATTTGTTCTAATCGCCAGCCATCGTTGTATTTGACAAATGTTGCTGTTACATTATTGGTTTTTCCAATGCTTATATCATAATAAATTTCACCTGCGGGAGTTATTTCAATAATTTTTTCAGAATATTCAACTTCAGCAGTATTTAGCATGGGAATTTCTTTTATTCCTAATATTTTGTCAAAATCTACTTTTGCAATTGCCATTATGATAAATTGATTATTTATTTTTCCTATTTGGTATTGACTTCCAAATTCGGTTAATTGTCCGTAGCACCCGTAACCTCTTGTTCCCGGAGGTATATAATTATATGTTGCTAATCCTCTTGCAGAAAGAAGTTTCAACTCATTTGGAACAGACGGGCTTAGACTAAAATCATTTAGCTGGATAGTTGAAGTAGCATATCTTGTATATTCATTCTTAAGTAATTTTTTTGCCTTAGAATTTGAAAGCTTATCATTATTGCAACTACCCAAGAATAAAAATATTATAAGAGTAACCAATTGAATCAGATACATTTTTTGATTTTTCATATGATTTAAGTATTAATTCTTCCTACTCTTATGGCTTTTCGGTTTCGCCCCGTTTTGTAATTGGTCTCTGGACTCCAAATCATTAAAGAAATGTTTCTCATATTTTAGTGTGTCAACCTTTCTTAAAGGTTGAATTTTTTAAAACTTGCCCATAACGGTTTAGGCTATGAAACGTGGCAAAATTTCGGAGCGCTTTACTTTCCGCCGGAAAGTGAAGTGTGAACGAATTGCCCACGTTTCTGCCGAGTAAGAATTTGCCATGTTTTATAGCCGTTGTTAGGCACAGTTTTTATATTAATTCTGCAATCAATTTTTCACAACCTCTAATTAAATCTTCAACTTCATCTTTAGTAGGTTCTCTTTCTTTAGCATGAACGCAAAGATTTCTGATATCTCCTAATCGCTGAATCAATCTCCAAGTTGTTAAGTCAATCGATTCTTGTTTCTTTAATTCTTCATTGAAATCAACAATTGTTGGGTTTGGTTTTCTGAATTTTAGATTGTGATTTTTGCAAACTTTTTTCAAATGACTTTCTAGAGTTACACCAGCAAGTGCACCTGCGACCCTAATATGTTTCTTTTTTAGTATATCTTTTGCTGTTTCCAATTCATTTTCGAATAGTTCAGATTGTAATATTCCTTCGATGTCTGCAAGTTTTGAGTCAATAATGTCCAAACATGAATTAAGTATTTCAATTTGCTGTTCCATTTTTGAAGAGAAAGCATTAAATGGATTTACAACTTCAGTTTTTTTCCCAACCTTTCGTAATATTTAATCCTAAAAAATAATCAGATATTGTATAAGTCAAATATGAAATCTCTTTAATATTTCTCTTTTCAATGATATATAGTTTTTGAAATTCATCAACTCTATCTGGCAACAATTGTCTAAGTGTGGGTAATGATTTTGAATACCATTTATGATAGGCTGTCTTTGTTGTTATAAGTTTTTTCTTAAATAAGATAAAATCTTCCAACTTTTTTAAATGTTCAACATCCTTACTTGATAGTTTTTTTTCTATCAGTGCTTCATTGTAATACAAATATCTTCCAAATTGAATCAATTCAATTAGTTCATTTTTTATTGAGCTTTTTTTGTCATTCATTGGAACGTTTTTTTAAATTGTGCCTAACGGTTGACAATATGAAATGGTTGGGTTTTCGGAGCGCGTTCGTATCCACCGTTGGAAAAAGTTGATGCGAGAACCAAACGCTCGTAAACCACTGAACTCCAACTGTTTTATATTGTGTGTTGTACGCTGGCCGTTATTGTTTTCTAATCTATTTGTCTCATTTTTAACGCACTGTCTCTCAGTCTGTGCGCTGGAGAGGGACGGGCTTGAAGGCTCTTTTGGCATTTTTGGATTGAGGGCAAGCCTTGCGGGAATGCCAAATGTGCCTGAAAGCGCAGGGAAGGTGCGGGCTGATATGTATAAATATCTATTTGTCATCTAATTATTTAATGGAAAAATTTCTCTAAAATAAGTCTCGCTATTAATATCTATTATTTTATCCCTGCATTTTACTAAATCTGTATTTGAAATATTTAAGATTTTATTATTTAATTCATCTATAAGTTGTGCATTTTTAGAAACTTTGTTTTTTCTAGAATCAATCTCGGATAAAGTAATCTGCTCAATTTCATTCTCAAGATTTTCAACGATTTTTTGTGATGTTTCGATGCGTTTTAGACGTTGATTTATAAAATAGCTTTTAAATATCGGTGTTTTGACCTTTAAAGGTTTTCCTTTAAGTTCAGGATATTTATTTTGTAATTGTTCAACTTTTCTTTTTTGAAGTACACCAATCAAGTTCTTATTTATTTGAAGTTCTTCACCCTTCAGCTCAGGATAATTATTTAATATAGACTCAATTTCTTTATTTAAGTGTTCAATTTTGCCAAGTATCAGTTTTTCATCCTGTTTTGCTTGTGAAAGAAGATTATTTAATTGTATAGTGGAGGATTTTAAAAATTCTGGATTCCTAATAAGTTCTGTTAAAAAAGCAGAGTGCTTATCAGTAGTTGTTGTGATTAAAATGTTTTTTATAGCTCTTGTGACACCTACATAACAAACGCGTCTTTCTTCCTCTAACTGGTTCTCACTTTGTGGATTATCATATTGAGACAAATTAAAATATACGACATTTGTAAATTCTTTGCCTTTTGTTGAGTGTATTGTTGTTAATTGTACTTCATTATTGTTTATTTCAGTAGTGACATTTCGTTCATAGGGCTCGTTTATCGAGTTATAGATTTGTGAGTAAAAATCAGATATTGAATTAAATAGCTTTGAGACAGACACTATAACTTCAAGCAAAATATCATCACCTGCTTTTTCAATCTCATTAACAACGAGTGATTGGTCTTTGTAATATGCTTTGAAATTAAAAGTGTCGAAAATTGCTGTTACTAATTTCTCAGGTGTATCTAAAGAAATACCAACCTTTGATTTAATTGCAATAATTTGTTCAATAAAATTTCTGACATTATCCTTCCTCCATTGTTCATGAGGTATTTCATGTAGATTTATAAACGT
The DNA here is from genome assembly GCA_018816945.1 of Bacteroidota bacterium. Classification (NCBI taxonomy): domain Bacteria; kingdom Pseudomonadati; phylum Bacteroidota; species Bacteroidota bacterium. The sequence goes on from JAHIVC010000096.1 coordinate 25,717, forward strand.
ATCCCAATTTGTTGCATGTGATATTAATTCATTAGTAAAATATTTATTCGGTCTTTTTAGAATTCGCTCAAAATTTTCATTTGTAGCATCGTTTGGATGCAATAAAACAGTTAAATAAGCATATAAATCTTTCCCGGGATTTTTTGCAAATAGTCGATAGTTATTAATTGGAGTATGAGGTATGTTATAACTATCTAAAAGCATTGCTATCGGAAATTGAAATTCATGAAACCTATATAATACTGCAAATTCTTTCCAATTTATTTTTAACTTTTCTTTTTGTTCTCTAATCCAATCAACTGCTTTAACAGCCTGTTCATATAGATTGTCCGCTATTTCAATTTGAAATTCTCCAATTTCGGCATTAAGTTTTGGATTGATGTCTTTTGGAACTCTACTTTTATTATTTTGAATTAACCAACTTGAATGTTTTACTACCTTTTTGGTACAACGATAATTGGTAGATAATGTATAATCTTTCGAATTCACATACCGCTGAGGAAAATTTAATATGTGTGAAATTTTTGCTCCACGCCAACCATAAATCATTTGGTCATCATCCCCAACAATGAAAAGATTATTATTGGGTAAAGATAAAATCTCCATTAAAAGAAGCTGTGCTTCGTTCAAATCCTGAAATTCATCAACTAAAATATATTGAAATCTATTTTGAAGACTATTCCTTGCTATTCTGTTATCTAGCAGAATTCGCAAGGATAAATAAATCATGTCATCGAAATTGAAAAAATTATGATTCTTTTGAATTTCTAAATACTTGTAGAAGATGTCATCGAAGGCAATTATATTATCATCAAGTTCCACACTAATATCATGCACTGGGATGAGTTCCATCTTTGCTTTTCTAAGTGCTTCAAGCATCTTATCAATGGTGTCATTTACTTTATAGCCAGGCACATTAATAAACGGCGTATAAGCTTGTCTAATAAAATTTCTAGTATCTAAAATTTCTCTTTCACCATTGAATTGCCATCTTAAATAATCTCTAATCAACTCAAATCCAAAAGAATGAAATGTCCTGATTGATACTCCGGCTTCACTTAGTTTCTTTGATATAATTATGCCTCTTTTATCCAACCTTTCAGACATTTCATCAGCAGCTTTTTTATTAAATGCCAAAGCAAGAATTTTATTTTCATCAATTCCTTCATTTATTAAATGAGAAATACGATTTACTAATGTTTTTGTCTTTCCAGAGCCAGCAGGAGCCAAAACTCTGCTTGGCCCTGTGATATGAGTTAAGGCCATTTTTTGGCTATCGTCCAGATTACTATCAATTGATTTTGCATTTCTTGTAATTGGAACATTTAAAGATTGCTCAATTTTTTCAAGACAATTAGAAGGAGAATTAAATATTTCAGAACCAGTTAGCCTTAAAATACGAATTCCGAATTTTTGTAATTCCTTATCTCTTTCGAAATCCTTATTAGGATTGTGGTATTCACGTCCATCACATTCAACAATTAATTTTTTATCTCCCCTTTCAACTAGAAAATCAACATAATGTCGGCCTAATTTTACTTGTGCTTTATATGAAATATTATTTTCCTCTAACAATTTCTTAGTAATTAATTCAATTGGAGTATAATTAATGTCAACATCTAATGAGTTTGAAATTGAATTATAAGTAATATTGACCTGACTCAACAAGGAATAAATTTGCTCAATAAACAATAGTCTAAGAATCTCTTTAGAATCTGTGTGTATTAAACTACTATTTATTTGAATGTTGGCATACTCATTTTTATCAATGGATGTAAAAAAAGCTATGGGGATATTTTTATAGTAAACTGGATATATTAATTTGTTAACGATTTCCTCAACAACTGTTTTGAATGTATCAATATCCAAATCCTGAAAAAAAACAAAGAACTCAAAATTAATTACATTAATATCAGGAATTTGAGACCCTCTGCTTATGTCGGAAGATTTTATAAATAACTTAGTAATACCAACGCTATCAAGTGATTCGCTGAACTCTCCAACCTGATTTGAAACAGCATTATAAAATGAAATTCCCTTTTTACGGTTTAAAAAGTATTCTATCCTATTGAAATAATTAGCAAACATTATAAATCAGATTTTCTATAAAAGTAAATTAATCAAGTTAGAAATCAGCGTGCGTTGGCAGGAAAAACAAGTGTGTGGAAGCGAAGGGACGGTAGTGGGAAGGGCTGGAACACTCTTGTTTTTGTGCATCGGCATATTCTTTTTTTTCTTTTAATCAGTCGTTAATCTGGTTGCAGTGTCGTTTTTTCGGCTTGCGTACAACTTTTATATAAAGTCCATAAACTGTTCTTTATCCACCCAAATAAGGATGTATCAGTCCGGTATTGTTGTTCTATATATTTTATCGATTCGTTAAAACCGATCAAAATTTCAATATTTTGGGGAGTAAAAATTCCTGATCTCTCGCTTGTATCTTTAGCAGGCAGAATTTCTGAGATAAATGTAATAAAAAATTCGTTACGAATTTTTGCTTTTGGCTATTAGCTATTGGCTTTTAGTAAAAAAACATTAACCAACGGCTAACAGCCAACAGCTAACAGCCAACAGCTAACAGCCAACAGCTAACAGCTAACTGTAATAATTTCGCTTACACTTTCTATGTAAAATATCATCAGTTCATCCTCATTCTGGATTGCAGGTCAAATCTGAACCATATAGGTTTAATCCGGATATTCGTATTTAAACACCCCTCTGCCAAAAGTTAAGATCCAAATATTGCCTTTTGAATCTTCGAAAAAATCATTGGCCCATAATTTAGGCAAATCAGGTTTTTCCCAGGTATTACCGTCATAAACGGATACACCACCACTTTGCCAGGTAGAAGCTGCACCAATCCAAATATTTCCTTTGCTATCTTCAACAATGCTTCTTACAAAATTATGCGTCAGTCCGTTATTTTTGTCTATTGTACTCCATTTGCCATGATCGTTAAGTACCAATCCTCCTGATGTTCCGATCCAAACACGTCCTTTACTGTCGGTTGTAATTATTGAAATATATTTTCCGGGTAACTGATCCTTATCGGTATAATTCTTCCAGGTACTTCCATCAAATACATTCACTGCCTTATTAGTGGCCACCCAAATATTCCCATCCATATCTTCCATGAGGTGGTCGATGCTTTTTCCCAATACCCCGTCGTCTTCTTTAAAGGCGGTCCAACTAGTCCCGTCAAATTTCATTAAGCCTCCGGCTTTTCCTTCTATAGATGAACCAAACCATAAATTCCCATTTCTATCCTTCAATATCATTTTAATGAATTTACAAATGGTTTTTGAAAACAGGCCATCTTTCTCGCCGTACGAAATCAAATTCGATCCATCAAAGTGGAATATAAAATCTTCCTTTGGGTCCCCTGATGAAAACCAGATATTATCTTTCCCTTCGACATAAAAATAACTGATTGGTGAGAAATTAACTCCACCCAATTGGGTAATGGGATTCCATGATTGCCCATCATAGTCAATCAAAAAAAAGCCCATCTTACTTTTTCTGACAACCCCTCCAATCCAGATTTCACCCTCAACATTGGTTATTTGGCTCCAAAGGTATTCCGACGAAATTTTATTCATAAACGAAACGATTTTATTCCCATCGTATCTACCCCAGCCATTTCCTCTCTTAGCTAAGGCTTCCAAAAGTTCGCCGGCCAGAACGGCAAAGGAATTAGGTGGTTCTGTTGTAAACCAGATAATTCCATTTTTATCTATAAAAAGTTTGGTTACGGTGTTTAATGGTAATCCTTCATCTTTAGTGAAGGTTTCAAATCTCACACCGTCAAATTTGTTGAGGCCTTTGTCAGTAGAAAACCAGATGTTTCCCTGTTGGTCTTCCAAACATTCCCTGACCCAGGTGGAAGCTAAACCATCCTCTTTACCAAAATTGATCCATTTTCCTTGTCCAAACGACAAGCTTGAACTGCAAATGAGCATGAATGAAATTAGTTTAAGTGCTTTCATAACAATAAATTTTAAGGGTTTAAAACTTTATTCATGAGCGAACGCTTTATTTTATATTTCAATGATCAGTTTGAATGAGGCTATGCTTTCGTTTAATGGTAGTTTATGTAAATTGAAAATGTAATTTTTTTCTCGGGCTCGAACCCGCCTAAGTTTTATAACTTTTGTTCCCCTGCGTATGTTGGTGAAACAATTTAATAGATGATGCCAATCTCCAAATCCCTTCTCTGATTTGAGAGTAATACTAAATTTAATTGATAAATAAGTACATTAGTTCTTGACGCAACGAACACTAAGCCCGACTTTATCAAAACTCATTTTGCCGATGTACTGTAGTAATTTTGTACTTTTTGAGGACAGATCCATATACCTCATGCCAGGCTCAAGGCCTCCATATTCCCATGTAGAAGTCCACCACTGCCCGTGCTTCCCAATGTAGTGAAATCCATTATTTTGGTTGCGCAAGCCACCGGGAAGAGCCGAAAAGCCGGTTTCATCGGTAGCTCCTTTATTCGGGCTTTCCCAATGTGCAGTACCCTCTTCTTTTAGTTTTCCTCCTGCAATTGATTTACCGCCCAAATATTCTCTTAATGTTAACCACTCCTTTTCGCTTGGTAAATGCCAACCTGAAGGACAAGCTTTTGTGGCTGTTTCCCAATCATACAACCTGCCATAAATACTTGCATTAGATGGATCTTTTTTATAAACCCAACTGCCGGAATTTGTTTCGTAATTAAGGTTCTCCGCCATCCAAATCTGAGTTCCAATTTTAACGGTTTTATACTCTTTACCGTCCCGGGTATCGATCATCGTATCTGTTTGTGCAAAAGTACCTGCACAAATACTGAATGCCGCTATTAGCGTTGCAACAATAAACTTCATATGATTTTTCATCTTCAGAAAATTTTAAGTGTTCGTGATATTTTTTTCATCAATCGGGTAATTAGCATTTAAGTTCATGTATTTACACAATACATGCTATATAGGGAACTATCGCTAAGGGTTTTATGTTTTATATCTTTTCTCAATTTCTTAAAATTGAGTTAAATTCAATGCTTATTGGGGAAGCAAAAATCCTGAACCTTTCGCGTGTATCTTTAGCAGGCAGAATTTCTGAGATAAATGTAATTAAAAAATCGATACGAATTTTTGCTTTTAGCTATTAGCTATTGGCTTTTAGTAAAAAAAATTAACCAACGGCTAAGAGCTAACAGCTAACAGCTAACAGCCAACAGCCAATCACATTCCCAGTTCTTTGCGCCTGATTTTTATTTGCATGCATCCCGGTATGGGTTGTTCGGTTAAAAGTATGAGATAGCCGCCACCGCCTGCACCGGCCAATTTCCAGGCCAGGGCTTTGTCTTTATAATGATCAATAATCTCCTTTATTTTATCGTCCATCATGGCCGGAAACATGGTGGTTTGTGCCTTGAAAGAATTCAAAAAGGCTTCGGCAAATTTTTCTAAATTTTTGGTTTTAACAGCTTCCCATGCTTTTTCGGAGGCATCGGCCAATGCCTGAACATTTTCTTTGTTAATATAGGTTTCCTTAAGCAAATCGAGCCCCTGCTTTCGGGGCCAAAGCAGTACCATATTCAGGTGCTTTTCTAACCAAAACAAAATACTCTCGTCATGAATTTCCTCGAACTTTACGGGCCAGTAAGCATGATCGTAATAATGGCGAACCAAGCCGGGCATGCAAATCCCGATCGCATCCTGAGCACCGGAAATCAATTCGGAACCCGGCGTATTTTCATATTTAAAAAGGATTTCGGCCAACTTTTCAGGCTTATCGATGGGCAGGTTATGCGGCCATAATTTTTTCGCTGCATTTCGGGTTGATGTGGCCATTCCGCAACGCTCGTTATATTCGACTATGGGCTCCAATGATAAGGTAATGGCCCATCCCGGGTGGTATTTCGAAACATAGGGCTGGTCGATCCAGGTACCTGCAATGTCAATCCGGTAAGGCAAGTTGCAGTTATCCGACGAACGGATAGCGGTGGTCGATCGGGCAGGCAATCCCGCATCGGGAATCCGCTCCAACACTTTTAATTCAATTCCAAGTTCTCTGCAAAATTTTGCTTTGAGCGGAGAAAATCCGTCTTCATTCACCACTATATAATCGGGCTTCAGGTTCCGCACATTTTCTTCGAAGTCCATCATTCCCGAACCCTTATTGATAAAGGCTTCTTTAACATATTTTACAGCCCTGATCATGTACAGGCGCTCCTGCTCACTGTTAACGGTGTCGCGCCCCTTCAATTCGCGAATGGTTTGATCGGACCCGATCCCGACATACACTTCTCCGAATTTTGCTGCTTCCTTAAAAAAAGCGACATGCCCGCTATGGAGCATATCGTAACATCCGGAAACAAATACTTTCTTACTCATGATTCTTGTTCTATTTAAGCTTAATCAAATCAATGCAGACGTAACATTAAGCATGCTAAGTGGCAAATAAAAAAATTCTTAAAGTTGACTATCCCCGTGGCAGAGCCATGCGGTACTTGCCTGACCTGCCAGTCCGGCAGGCTGGCGACCAAGCAGGTTTCGTTAACTTTATTTCAGCTTATGGCTGAAATACGAATTTTTATTATTTTACCCCTCTGTCAGTCTATCGACTGACATCTCCCCTGATATTCAGGGGAGATTATACTGAAATCCCGAAGCAGAGCTTCGGGGAATTATTTATATTAAGCGTTTTTTGTACGATCGGTATCCATAAACCGTAATAACACAGAAGCTGATCAATGGCAATACGAAGGAGGCATTCACTGCAGGTAAAAAGCCAACACGCCCCAAATCGATAATTGCCCCTTGCAGTGGTGGCATCAATGCTCCGCCAACAATGGCCATGACCAATCCTGCTGAACCCATGGTGACGTCATTTCCAACAGTTCCCAGAGCTATTCCATAAATGGTTGGGAACATTAAGGACATGAACGCAGAAGTTGCAATCAGAAAATACAATCCGATCATGCCTTCAATCAAAATGGTACACGAAATCGTGATCATTCCGGCAATGGCAAACCACATCAGCAGTTTTCGTGCATTGATGTATTTCATTAAAAAGGTGCTCACAAATCTTCCGATCAGAAAAGCAAACATGGCCGCGATATTGTAGTTTTGAGCTGTTGCTTTATCGATGCCCAGATTTTCGGCATATTGGATAATAAAGGTCCAACACATGATTTGAGCCGCCACATAAAATACCTGAGCAATCACACCTTCGCGATACAAACTGTTCGTCAAAAGCCTTTTTATGGAACCCTTTACATCCACTTTATTTACCTGACCCGATTGGGGCATTTTGATCATGGCAATAACCACAAACATGATGATAACTACCAGTCCCAATGCCACATAGGGATTACGGATGATCATTAAGTCGTTGGTACGAATGGCAGCTTTGGTCGTTTCATCCAAAGTTGAGAAAATCAATTCGCCTGCGGCATTTCGTTGTTTATCAGATACCAATCCTGCAAGGATCAATTTTGAGGCGACAAACATTCCCAGTAATGAACCCATGGGATTGAATGCTTGTGCGAGGTTCAGCCGTTGGGTGGCTGTTTCTTTTGCACCCAGTGACAAAATAAATGGGTTTGCGGTTGTTTCCAGAAATGCCAATCCGAATGTAAGAATGTAGAGCGATCCTAAAAAGATCCCAAACATTTGAAATTGAGCGGCGGGCCAGAACAATAATGCACCTATGGCATAAAGTGCCAATCCCAGCAGGATTCCTTTTTTATATGAATATTTTTGAATGAACAAGGCTGCAGGGATCGCCATGGTTGCATAACCTCCATAAAAAGCGAGCTGAATGAGTGAAGCCTTGAAATTCGATATTTCCATGATCGTTCGAAATGCAGCAACCATCGGGTTGGTAATATCATTGGCGAAACCCCAGAGTGCAAATAAACTGGTGATCAATATAAACGGAAAAAGGTTTTTTTGGTCGACAATTTTAATTTTCGAATGCATAAATTCTTTTTGAAAGTCAGCGCTTAGGTGATAACCCCTTTTTTAAGTATGATATTTCCATATTTTGCGGTTTCGCCTGTCATCACGATCGCAAAAGCACCCTTTGATCTTTCATAGAATTTAAATCTTTCAAGTCGTTCAATTAAAGGTACCGTTTTACAAAAAGGAGCAATGCTTTTTAAATAGGATGCTTCAACCTTTAAATCGAGTTTATCACCCTCACCCGGATTCATCATAATAAGCGGATAGTGAACATAATTGTCCAATTCGAATAAAGGCATGATCGCTTTCAGCAGGTCGGCTATTTTCAGGCCATCCGCCCGGATAACATTTTTGTTCAGGCTTTTGCCCGGATAGTGTGCATCGGCTAATACGATTTCATCGCCATGCCCCATGCTGGCTAATGTTTTTAATAATTTGGGGCTGATTAATGGAGATATTCCTTTGAGCATGGGTCTTTGGTTTTAAATGAATGTGTTTGTGAGGAATAAAGATAGGGAAAATTTCAATGTGCTGATGTGATAATTTGATGATGTGCCGATGTAATGATGTGATGATGTGAATGTTTAGCTCTTTGTTTCATGTTTCATTGTTTCATTCTTTCACTGTTTCATTGCTAAAGGTTCAGATGTTCAAAAGTTCAGAAGTTCAGATAAAATTCATACAAACTATAAATTGAAAATCGAAAATTGACAATTGACAATCGAAAATCAAAAAAAGCGCCCCTTTCGGAAGCGCTTCATTCATAATTCAATTATTCAACCTTAAACAATCAACAATTATCCTTTAAAAATCATCATTTCTTAACCGTTTTCAGTAGGTCTTCAATGGCTGCTTCAAGCTGTTGGTCGCGGCCTTTGTCGATTACACCAGGCATATTTTTCACCATAATCTCAGGAACGGTTTGGTCATTTTCCATCCATCGGCCCTTGCTGTTTTTTGCACTCAAAGGGATTGAACCCCATCGAACGGTTCCGTTCTGGAGCATTTCCCAACCGGCAAAACTACAAGTTCCGGGAACAGGCATGCCCACCAGTTTTCCAATACCAAGTTCCTGATAAGCACATGCAAAACAGCTTCCGTCACTATAGTTCGATTCGTTTACCATGGCCAGTGAAGGTTTGGTCCATCTCCAACCCGGTTCATAACCAATGGAGCGACTTTCGATGGCATAATCGATAAATTTTTTGCCTGTAAAAAACATGGCCAGATCAGAAACGAGATCGCCACCACCATTGTTACGGGTATCAACGATCAGGGCATCACGGTCGTGATATTTACCCATCACTTTTTCGTAAGCATCGCGATAAGGTCCATCGCTCATGCCAGGAATGTGCACATAGGCCAGTTTTCCACCACTCATGCGATCCACTTCATCGGCATTCATTTTAATCCAACGCTCATAAAGCAAGGTACTTTCCTGACGCACAGAGATCGGTTTTACAGTAATATTCTGACGGGTTTTAGTTAGAGGGTCGAAAACAGTAATAGAAGTGAATTCGCCGGCTTTACGGTTCAGTAATTTGGCAAAATCAATATTGGCATTGATGTTTTCACCGCCAATTTGTTCAATGATCATTCCTTTGCTCACCTTGATACTTTCTTTATCGAGTGGCCCTTTTTTAATAATCTCAGTTATTTTGATTCCATCGCCTTGATAGGTATAATCAATAAAAACGCCCAAAGCAGCTGTTTGATCACCATTCGGATCAGTAAAACCATATCTTGCGCCTGAATGTGAAACGTTCAACTCTCCCAACATTTCTGACAGGAGTTCCGCAAACTCAAAATCATTTCCAATTGAAGGTAGTTTTGATTCGTATGCTGTCCTTAGTTTATCCCAAGGTGCTCCATGATAATCGGAAATGTAGAACATGGTTTTGTTGCGTTTCCAAACATGATCGAACATGTGTTGACGTTCGGCGACCAGATCAACAGTCAGTTCACCATTAATCGTAACCGGAGTGGTTTTTTTCCCTTTCACATCAACTTTTGAAATCTTACCGTCGGCCAATAAAAACAGGTTTTTCATCTCTTTATCCCAGGTTAACCTACCCGAACGTGCGCCTAATTTGATCAACATTTCGGTTTCCTTGGTGCGTAAATCTGTACTCCACAAATTAACACCTCTTTCGAAAGTTGCCAAATAATAAAGTGTTTCGCCATCTTCGGAGAGAACGGCATCGCTTAAGGCCGAAGAATGTATTGTCAAACGGGCCTTACGGTCTGTTAAACCATCAAAGTCGATCTTTACAAGGGTCGAATCCTTTTTGGGTTCGGCAGCCTTCTTGTCATCCGCTTTTTTATCATTCACTTTCTTAGCATCGGCTTCGGGTTTTGGTTTTTCAGGCTTTTTGCTCATTTCTTTCCAAAGGGCATATTCGTCTTTGGTCATATTGAATTTATCCCATGCATCCTGGGTTAAAAACATGGTGTACACATCCTGTTGCCTTGAACCGCTGTTTGCCTGAGAGCGCAATCCATTGCGATCGCTGAACCACAGCAATTGTTTGCCGCCATTTACCCATTTTGGCGACTGATCGCCATAACCACTTTCGGTTAAATTGACCATCTTTTGTTTGCCATCTGCCGCCAATAATACCACTTCCTGATTCGCCAGAACCGGGGTATATTCTACAAATAACCATTTACTATCGGGGCTCCATTCAAAAAATTGCCCTCCATCCTGCATGTAATAAAGCTCATCCTTAGTAAGCAGTGTGCGGCTTTGTTTCGAAGCAAGGTTATAAACTTTTAAGAATACTTTATTCTCGATGAAAGCTATTTCTTTTCCATCCGGAGAATATTTTGGCTGATAATTTTCATTTTCATTGCAAATCAAAGCTTCTTCTTTCAACAGTGTTGCAGCATAGAAATAAGGTTCTTTATCATCAACTTTTTTTGTTTGATAAATACCCCAGTTTGCATCCCGTTCACTTGCATAAATCAAAGATTTTCCGTCAGACGAAAAACTTACAAAACGTTCCTGGGCAGGGGTTCTTGTGATTCGTTTGGTAAATTTTGCTTCTACGGATGATACAAAAACCTCACCACGAACGATGTAGGCTACTTCTTTGCCATTTGGCGAAACTGCCATTTCACTCACATTACCACTGATCGGAATGATCAGTTCATTATTTATTTTAGCTTCGGTTCGAACATTGACAACTAATTTATTTGCCTCACCATCTTCGGTTTGAGTATACAGATCCCCATGCTGGGTATAGCTCAAAAGCCCATTGTCGGAAATGCTCAAATAACGTACAGGGTGAAAATCAAAACGGGTGATTTGCTGTTTTTGCTGAGGGTTATCCAGATTTAACTTATGAACATTGAAGGTTCCACTCTCTTCGCTTAAATAATAGATGCTTTTTTCGTCCGGGCTATAAACCGGGTTTCTGTCTTCACCATTGAAAGAAGTGATCATGGTATGCTGATCCGTTGCTTTGTCGTACTTCCAAAGATCACGTGTTACCGATGAAGTATGATGTTTACGGAAAGTATTTTCCCCTCCAGGTTTATCATGATAGATCATCTGTTTTCCGTTTTTACTAATCTGAATATCTTCAGCCGGAATAGTCCAGAGTTGATCAACCCTTCCGCCGATAACTGCTACCTGGTAAACTTCAGGCTGGGCTCCTGTCGGAAATTGGCGATGCTCAGCGATATCCATGCGTTGCCCACCGAATACGATATTCTTATCGTCCAAAGTAAAAGTATAGGGGAATTCATCATTTGAATGATAAGTGAGTCGTGTAGGTTCGCCCCCTTTCGCATCCATCATAAAAATATCAAAATTGCCGTAACGATTAGAGGCAAAGCTGATTTTGCTACCATCATTGCTCCAAACGGGCATAAAATCCTGTGCCCCGTGAAATGTTAAAGCTTTAGCATCGCCTCCGGCAACCGGAACGGTGTAAAGGTCACCTTTATAGGTAAATGCAATCTGCGTTCCGTCGGGAGAAATTGCGGAATAACGAATCCATTGCGCATTTTCCTGCGCAAATAAACCACTAAAACAAAGTACAAAAATCAGGATGAAATAATTTCTCATATTTTGGAAATATTAAAAGGTTACTAATTAAATCAGAGAATTACAGATCGACAAAATTCGATCGGTTGTAAATTTAGCATTTTATTTTAATCACATTGGTTGAATCTCATTCAAGAAATGAGAGAAATGGATGAAGTAGGTTATTTCTCATTTCAAACAACACTTTATATTTACAAAACAAAGAGTCACTCCTATTTTATATGCGTTTCCAATTCTGCAGATAACTGATAAACTCATCGGGATTCGAAATGAAAACAAAATCAGGAGCTGCCATCTCAGGATGGAAGTTTGTTGAATTGCCTGAAACCAATAATGGAACGGAACTTTCATTGATGATTGAATAAAAAGAGTGAATCAGCTTATTCGCTCTTGGGGTAATAAGCATGGTCATTAATAAATCCGGATTTGCAATATGGATAGCATCCTTTATATTGTTGACAGGGACTTTCTGCCCCAGATAATAAACCCTCCAACCCAAATCTTTGGCAATAAACGAAGATAGCAGCAATCCAATTTCATGGTCCTCGCCCTCGGGCAGGAAAAATAAAATTTTGGGTGCCTGTACCGCAGGAATTGGAATCATTTCAATAGCAGAAATGAGCTTTTGGCGAATTAAATTCGAAATAAAATGCTCCTGAGCCGGGATTGCCTTTTCGGCCCCCCATAAAATCCCGATGTGGTTTAAAAATGGATAGATCAAATCTTTCACTGCATTTAATAATCCACTTCGTGTGACACGTCTTGTAAAAATCTGATCAAATTCACGCTCATCCATCTTAAGCATGCTCATGGTTAAAGCATTTATTTCATCTTTATTATCTGATGAAGCTTGCGACATGACCAGTATTACCTGATTGTTAATCTCATCAACCGACATCGTATCGATCTGTGAAATCCGATAACCATTCCTTGAAAGTATATCTATATTTAATAGCAATCTTAATTGTGCATCTGAATAATACCGAATGTTGGAATCTGTTCGATCTGGTTTTAGGAAATGATATCGACGTTCCCAAATTCGCAAGGTGTGTGCTTTAATTCCGGTCAGATTTTCGACCTCGGTCATTGAATATTTCATTTTGTTTAGCTTTTAAGATAACAAATATAAACAATTATTAATTTCAAACAACAAGAATATCAGCTAAATAGTTCATATTTTCATTTTATTGTTTAACTTTTATTATTTTTTACTTGGACATTACAAATATTTTTACTTATATTTGTCGAACTTTAAACTTAAAATTATTAGACATGAAAAAATTATTTGTATATTTAATGGTATTTAGTTTGTCAACCACATTAATGGCAAACAAGAATGAAGTAAATTCTGAAATGAACAAAACTTCAAAAACAATTGTAGAGCTCGCAGTAGAAAATGGATTCAACTCATTAGCAGTCGCATTAACAAAAGCAGACCTGATTGAACCACTTAACTCAAAAGGTTCATTTACAGTATTTGCTCCAACAGATGCAGCTTTTGCAAATCTTTTAGCAGCAGTAGGTCAAAAAAGTCTTGATGATGTTCCGGTATCTGTGCTAAAACAAATTTTACTTTACCATGTAATCCAGGGTGAAGTCACTTCATCCCAGATTAAAGATGGTAACGCTAACACTTTAGAAGGAACAAGCATTAAATTAACAACTGCCGGTGGAATAAAAGTGAACGGGGTAAGTGTTGTTAGTCCTTTTGATGTGAAAGCTTCCAATGGCGTTATTCACACTGTTGATCAGGTATTAGTTCCTGCTTCGATCGCGCAATTTGTGAATACTGTTTTAGAACCTGCATTTTTCAACAAGAGTTTTTCAACTTTAGTTGGGGCAGTAGTAAAGGCCGATGTAGTTTCAGTACTGCTAAACACTCCGAATCTAACTATTTTTGCTCCTGATAATGCAGCATTTCTAGCTTCAGGAATTGATCCGGTGAATATTGATGCGAAAACTTTAGCCTCAGTACTCACCTATCATGTGGTTGGAGCAAAAGTGCTAAGTTCAGGTATTCCGAAAGAAGCAGCAACTGTCAATGGTCAGAAATTATTCTTTTCCTCAAAATCTTCCGGTAGTTATATTAATGAAAAAACGAAAATAACTGCTGTTGATATTGAGTCTGGAAGTGGCGTAGTACACGTTATTGACCATGTTTTATTACCAAAATAATACTTGAAAGCGATTGAATTAATGGATGTGTTTTTAATCGGTGGCACGAAGGTGTCACCGATTTCATAATAAAAAAACACTTACCTTGTATAAAATATTTTAAACTATGAAAATTCTTTTAACAGGAGCTACCGGTTATATAGGCAAGAGGTTACTACCTGAACTTTTAGGTAATAATCATGAAGTTGTTTGCTGTGTGCGGGACAAAAACCGTTTTAATCCACCGGCATCCATGTTAAATATGATTCATATCATAGAAGTTGACTTTCTGGATAAGGATACTTTAAAGAATATTCCGAAAGACATCGATGCTGCCTATTATTTAATGCATTCTATGTCTATCTCAAAAAATTATGAGGTACTGGAAAGCAAATCTGCCATAAATTTCAGGGAAGCAATTAATAAAACTGCCGCAAAACAGGTTATTTATCTAAGTGGCATCGTCAATGAGAAATCACTGTCCAAACATTTGTCCTCCCGAAAAGCAGTAGAGGAAGAATTATTCAAAGGGACTTATCATTTAACGACTTTGAGAGCAGGGATCATTATCGGATCAGGTAGTGCATCTTTCGAGATTATCCGCGATTTGGTTGAAAAGCTGCCGATCATGATTACCCCTAAATGGCTTAACACAAAGTGTCAGCCGATTGGCGTTCAGGATGTAATTAGTTTTCTTTCAAAAACATTATTGAATGAAAATACCTTCGATCAAAGCTTTGACATAGGTGGCCCGGATGTGATTTCTTACAAAGAAATGTTGCTTGGATATGCCAAAGTAAGAGGCCTTAAAAGAAAGATATTCATTGTTCCGGTGATGACTCCAAAACTATCTTCCTACTGGCTTTATTTTGTTACCTCCACTTCCTATAAACTGGCGACAGCATTGGTGAGCAGTATGAAAATCGAAGTGATATGCAGAAATAATGATTTGAACAAAATTCTAAATATTACCCCAGTATCTTATTATGAAGCTCTGGAAAAAACCTTATTGGTTATTGATAGTCATCAAACTATTTCGAGCTGGAAAGATTCATTGATCAGTGGTAGGTTTAATCTTAATTTGTCAGAATTTATTAAAGTTCCGACTCATGGTTGCCTAATCGATCAAAGAAGCCGGCCAATAACCGATTTCATAAAATGCACTGATAAGCTAATGCAAATAGGAGGCGAGAAAGGCTGGTATTATGCTGACTGGTTATGGAAAATCAGGGGTTTCATTGATAAAATATTTGGAGGAGTTGGACTAAGAAGAGGCAGAACACATGATGATGAACTATTTGCAGGCGAAGCCGTTGATTTTTGGAGAGTATTGTATGCGAATAGAAATGAAGGACGATTATTACTTTTTGCTGAAATGAAAATTCCGGGTGAAGCATGGCTTGAATTTAAGATTACCAATGATGTTTTATGGCAAACGGCTACTTTCAGGCCTAAAGGAATCATGGGCCGGTTATATTGGTATTCATTATTACCAATTCATAACATGATATTTAAAGGGATGGTTAAACGAATTGCTCAATAACAATATGATGGCTATTTACCAATTTTATAAAGAACAAAAAATCCCGACGGGCATCGATCAGATTTGGGATTTTATATCCGCACCGGAAAATCTGAAGCGGATAACTCCTGATTACATGGGCTTTGATATCAATTCCAGCCAACTTAGTAATAAGATGTATGCCGGAATGATGATCAGTTATACAGTGAAACCGATTTTTGGTATAAAAATGAATTGGGTGACAGAAATTACGCAAGTACAGGAAAAAGCATTCTTTATTGATGAACAAAGAGTTGGCCCCTATAAAATCTGGCACCATGAGCATCGGATTTCTGAAATTGATGGAGGTGTTTTGATGACTGACCTCATTACCTATAAACCACCTTTTGGCTTTCTCGGTAAACTTGCTAATCGCCTGGTGATTAAGGAAAAGTTGAATGAGATTTTTGTTTATAGGGAAAATGCACTGATTGAAATATTCGGTACATATTAGTTAGTTGACGTATTAAATGATTTTAAATTATCATGATCATTAAAGAAAATATTTGGATAATTCTATTTATTATATGGGGACTTCCACTCACCATATACAGAAGCAAGTTTCGTAAAATCGTTTATGAAACAGACAGTTGGTTGATCAATATTAAACCAATATTTGGAAAAGAAATAAAAGCGTTATTTGGGACGATTTATCCAAACAATAAAGCGTATATGAAATTTAGAAATTTTTACCGGATTTACCTGATCATTTATTTAGTTCTTTTTGGAACATACCTTGGATTTGGTAAAAACAATTTACAATCAAACAAACAGGAAATGAAAAAAATTGAAATAGGAAATCAGTTGCCACCTTTTACGCTGATGGATCAGGATGGAAAAATATTTAATATTGAAACCGTATTGGGCAAAAAGAATTTGGTAATTTATTTTTATCCCAAAGATGACAGCCCGGGCTGTACCAAAGAAGCCTGTTATTTTCAGGATCAGTTTGAAGTCTTTAAACAAGCGGATGCTGAAGTAATTGGAATTAGCGGTCAATCGGTAGAAAGCCATAAGAAATTCGCAGAAAAATACAATCTAACTTACACCTTGCTTAGCGATGAAGGTAACAAACTCAGAAAGCAGTTTGGAGTTCCTACTAATTTCCTGGGTTTATTGCCGGGTCGAGTGACCTATATCATCGACAAAACAGGAAAAGTAGTCTATATTTTTAATTCACAAATTCAGGCTACGAAACATGTGGATGAAGCACTAAGAATTATTCAAAACTTATAATGAAACAAATAATCATATTAGTTTTATTGATGACAACAATGAATGAAACTGCATATAAAATAGATTTTGGAAAGAATTTAGACGGGAAGAATTGGGTTGTTGTTAATGATGGTGTAATGGGCGGGAAATCTGAATCAACTGTTCAGCTTTTATCAAATAGCATCCTGTTTAAAGGGAATATTTCACTCCGAAATAACGGTGGTTTTGCTTCGCTCCGAAATGAAGGCGATAAGTTAGATATTACCCAATACAAAACGGTCACCATAAAATTTAAAACGAATACCAACAGAAAATTTTCATTCAGACTATCCAACTCCGACTGGTTTTACAAACCGTTCTTTAAACATGAATTTGGTTCTTCGACTCCCGACTGGGAAACGGCCACATTACCATTGACTGATTTTAAAGAATTTACCATTGAAGGTGAAACGGGAAATAAACTCACCTCAGTTAATATGAAGAAAGAAATGAGAATTGGGATCATTTTATACGACAAACAAGAAGGCTCTTTTGAAATTGAAATCGACTATATAGCATTTAACTAAAAAATATATAAAATGGACAATCTCCTTATTACATTCGTCATTGCCCTGGGAATTAACCTGATCATGTTTATTCCGGCTTATCTTTTTAACACAGACAAGCTGACTGATATTTCATACTCGGTAACTTTTGTGGTGGTGGCAATTTTTGGTTTGATCCAAAGCAGTTTGAATTTGCCTCATATTTTATTGTTTTTGATGATTTTTATATGGGCGTTCAGATTAGGAACCTACCTTCTTTTGCGCATTCGAAAGATTGGTAAAGACAATCGCTTCGACAGCATGCGTAAAAGCATCATAAAATTTGGAAGTTTCTGGGTATTGCAAGGGATTACCGTATTTGTAGTCCTTATTCCAAGCATTTACTTTTTTAATACGAGTCTTGAACAACTTAGTTTCCTATCCTATTCCGGATTACTGATCTGGTTAGTTGGTTTAATTATTGAAGCTACAGGTGATTATCAAAAAACGATTTTTATAAACAATCCAAACAATAAAGGTAAGTGGGTGAACACCGGTTTATGGAAATATTCGCGCCACCCGAATTATTTGGGAGAAATACTTGTTTGGATCGGGGTATATCTTTTTATTTTACCTGCGCTAAATAATGGGCAAGCTTTGATTGGATTAATCAGTCCGGTTTTTATAACCACGCTGCTTTTATTTGTGAGCGGAATTCCTTTACTCGAAAAATCAGCCGATAAAAAGTGGGGCACTGATCATGATTATACATTGTATAAAAATAACACAGGTATATTGCTCCCAAAAAACACCTTCCCCCTCCTTCTCTCGGTAGGGCTTACCTTACTTATAGGGATGATTGGGGGATTAGTCACAGCAACAAGTGTTGGGAACTGGTTCGTTGAATTGAGCAAACCGAGTTGGAACCCTCCTGGCTGGATCTTTGGACCTGTATGGACAAGTCTTTATATTTTAATGGGTATTGCCAGCTATTTAATTTGGAAACAAAGGTCAAAAAAACCGATAAAAATAGCCATGGGGTTTTATGGAGTGCAATTGTTACTGAATATGCTTTGGTCAATCCTCTTTTTTGGTTTACAAAATCCTCAACTGGCATTTTTTGAAATTATTATACTGTTAATCATGATTATATTGACAACGTTACAGTTCCTTAAAGTTGACAAAAGGGCAGCAATACTAATGATTCCATACATCGCCTGGGTGAGTTTTGCAACCATATTAAATTTTTCGATATGGCAACTTAATTAAATTAAAAAGTATGAGAATTCGGGACATCGATCCAAAACAACTTTGCAGAAAGCATTTGTTTGGCGAACATAGGGAAATACATGGACTTTGGAGTATCCTCATTAAACATAAAGGTGTTGGAGGCTACGCAAGGCATCCTGAAACTTTGCGTTGGATTGGAAAACAAGGTACCTCAAATCACCGTCACGACTTGTTGGTGAATGAAATGATCAGTCGTGGCTATCAACATCAATCTCCGCTTATCGGAAAAATTGCAAAAGATGAAGGAAAACAATCTATTTTTATAAACAACATAAATGAACAAAAAGAATTACTCAATAATAAACCTTGCGAATGCCTATTATAAACTAAACAATCTTCTTGAAATTCAATTTTTTACAATATGAAATCGAAATCATACTATATAGCTTTATTAATATTCTTACTGTCAAGCAACTTGTTTGCCCAAACAGGACTAATCAAAGGACGCGTATTTAATAGCATCAATAACGAATCCATTCCGTTTGCAAATATTGTGATCGATAGCACCTTACGAGGAACAACTTCGGATATGGATGGTAATTATCGGATAGAAAACCTGAAACCGGGTTCCTATAATGTTTTGGTAAGCTATATTGGTTTCAAAAAAGCGATCTATTACGAAATAATGGTGAACTCCACAAAACCGACCATACTTGACATTTCTTTGATTGAAGAATCATCTGAACTCAGCGAAATCGAAATTAAAGCGGCTCCATTTATCAAAAAGGAAGAAAGTCCGGTGAGTTTGCGTAGCATCAGTGCTACAGAAATTTATCGGAATCCCGGTGGGAACAGGGATATTTCAAAAGTAATACAGATTTTACCCGGCGTAGCTTCAACCGTTTCTTTTCGTAATGATATCATTATCCGTGGTGGTGCGCCCAACGAAAATCGTTTTTATTTGGATGGGATCGAAGTCCCGAACATCAACCACTTTGCCACACAGGGATCATCAGGAGGACCTGTTGGGATGATCAATGTAAATTTTATCAGGGAGGTTGATTTTTACTCAGGCGCATTTCCTGCAAATCGCGGCAACGCCCTCAGTTCAGTGATTGAATTTAAGCAAATCAACGGTAACGACGAAAAGTTGACCGGTAATTTCATGCTGGGTTCGAGCGATTTTGGATTGACGCTGGACGGTCCTTTAGGGGAAAAATCGACTTTCATTTTTTCGGCAAGAAGATCGTACCTGCAATTTTTATTTAAGGCTTTGGGACTTCCTTTTCTGCCAACATATAACGATTTTCAATATAAACAGGTTTATAAAATCAATAACAAAAATCAAATTACATTAATCGGTCTTGCTGCCATTGATGACTTCAAGCTGAATACCGAAGTAAATGATGGAATTACGGATATTGATATCCTGGATAGAAATAACTATATTTTGGGTGTTCTGCCTGTCAACTCGCAATGGAATTACGCTATCGGTGCCAACTGGACCCATTTTTCCGATCACAGCTTCCAAAACCTGATATTTAGTAGAAATCACTTAAATAATAAAACTATAAAATATCAGGATAATGTTGAGCAGCCCAATTTACTTTTGCTTGATTATAATTCGCAGGAAATAGAGAATAAAGTCAGGTTTGAGAGTACAAAAAGAAAAGCCGGTTGGAAATGGAACATTGGTGTCAGTTTTGAAGATGTGCGCTATACCAATTCAACATATAATAAAAAGGAACTTAACGGATCAATTGCGATTATTGATTTTGAATCAGAATTGCGAATCAATAAATTCTCGGCATTTACTCAGATAAGTAAGGCTTTTGCAAAAGACAAGCTGAGTCTGTCATTAGGTATAAGAACCGATTTCAATAATTACTCCGATCAGATGAACAATCCATTTGATCAACTTTCGCCCCGATTTTCAGCTTCTTATTCGATCAATAAAAAATTGAATGCGAATTTTAATATAGGACGTTATTATCAACTTCCGGCCTACACCGTAATGGGTTATCGCGATCAATTGAATAATCTGGTGAATAAAGATAATGGCGTTACCTATATTAGGGCCGATCATGTTGTTGGTGGTTTTGACTATAATCCAACCCAGTATTCTAAAATCAGCATTGAAGGCTTTTACAAAAAATACAATAATTATCCCTTCCTTTTGGCTGATAGCATTTCACTCGCTAACTTAGGTGGAGAATATGGTGTAATTGGTAATGAGGCCGTGAGTTCAAGCTCTGATGGGAAAAGCTATGGTCTGGAAATATTGATGCAA